>CALBNQ010000001.1 GCA_937896495.1 uncultured archaeon
TGTAAAAATTATTTGTAAAAATTTTATCTTGATGCTTGTGCGATTCTTTCTAACTCATGTTTTTTCTTTACAGAAGGAGCTGAAGGATCATTATTTGCAGCAAGTATTAGTTGTTCAGCCATATGTTCTTCAATTGGTTTTGGATTTGAGAATGTTGCCTCTTTGATTGCATCTGCAATAAATTTCAAAGCAATATCAACTCGTCTAATTGGTGCAACATCAACTGATACATGATATGTAGTACCACCATAAACAATTCTAGTTGTATCTTCATTTGGTGCTGAAAATTCTACAGCTCTAACTAGTACTTCAACAGGATTTTGACCTGTTTTTAAGGAAATAATTTCAAAGGCAGTTTTTACAGTGTTAAGGACTTTAGTTTTCTTACCAGTCATTCTACCAGTATTTTTTGCATATTTTTTACCAAAGTGCATAGTTTTATTCATTAATCTTTCAACAATGTTTACATCAGCTTTATTGAATCGTTTAAGTGCTGAACGACCAAAAGTGTAAGGTAGAATTTGTTTTCTCAAAGAAATTGCAGTTTTCAATCCAGGATCTTTAACTTCAATGTCAGACAAATCCCATTTTCTAAATAATAACAAATTTTTAGTTTCAGCCATATCTCTATCTCCTTGGTTTCTCTTTCTTTCCTATAACTAATTCATGAAGTGCAGTACCATTAACTTTGAAAACTTTGAATCTAACACCAGGAATATCTCCCATTGCACCACCTTGAGTTGCACCCATTCCTTGAATGTGAACCTCATCGTGTTCATCAATGAAATTCATAGCACCATCTCGTGGCAAAAATGCTGTAACTGTTTTTCCATTTTTAATTAATTGAACCCTAACACATTTTCTAATTGCAGAGTTTGGTTGTTTTGCAGCAATACCTACTTTTTCTAAAACAATACCTCTTGCTTGTGGTGCACCGCCCAAAGGATCAGCCTTTTTGTCAATTCCCAATTCTCTTCTTTTGTAAGTAGATATTGCCCATCTTTGTTTTTTCTTTTTAGTAGTTAGTACTCTTCCAGCAAATAATCCAAGAGGTGATTTTCTCAATTCTTATATCTCCATGGATGCCCTTTCAGGACTGTTTATCAAAACGTTTGTAATATTGAAATATCTTTTTGCAAGAAGTCTTGCTTTTTCAGCATTTCTACCTTCTCTGCCAACAACAATTCCTTTCTTTCTTGGATCTACCATAACAATTGCCTGTTTTGTTCCATCAGGACGGTTATTTATTTTAACATCAGAAATCAATTTGGAATTCAACAGACTTGCCAAAAATTTTGCAGGATCATCATCAAATTCCACCAATTCAACATTTCTTTTAATGATATTTTGTAATGATTTAATGTGCATTCCTCCCTTACCAATTGCAAGACCCATTTTACCGTTATTTACTACAAAAATTACTCTATTTTGTTTTTCATCATCAATACAATCACGTGCAGTTGCACCAGTGACATTTTGAAATAAAGACATCATACGCATTTGATCAGTTGTAAGTTTAATTGATTGTGGCATTAGAATTCCTTTTTATCTTCAACAAAAAATGTCTCATTTAAATCTACATTCAAAAATATACAACTAATCATTTTCTTTCTCAGCTTCTGTGTCCTTTAAAATTGATTTAAGATTTGTATCATCTATTGAAGTGAATGATATTGTTGAAATTCTAAATTGTAAGCCACATAATCTTCCTAATGCGACTGAAGTTCCTTGAAAGTTTACTAATGGTATTTTTTCTTTTTTTGCATCTGATTCAATTTTCTCAAACATTTCTTTTTTTACTGATTGAGACAACACGATTAGCTTGGAATTTTTAACAGAGTTTAAAACTTGTCTAGTACCCATAGTTAATTTTTCTTCTTTGAGGGCATCTTTCAATGATTTTTCAAGTATCTTACTCATTTTCCTTATGTCAATCGCATTCAGAGTCCTTTATAGATTTATTGAACAATATCGTATAAATGGTAATTAAAGAAGGAATAGATTACATTAAACAAAACGTGAAAAACCATAAAGATGATTTGTATTATTTACAAAAAATTTAGTTCACAAAACATTAATTTGTACTAAAAATTATTTTTCAGATTCTTCCTTTTGTAATGAAATTAATAAAATATTATCTCCACGTAAAAGAGTTTTACCAACTTTTTCAGTTTTTCCTTCAAATTCTTCCTCAGCATCTTCAAGTGTTAAATTCATATGAATATCAAAGTCCTTGAGTATACCTGTAAGAGTTTTTGTATTTCTTAATCGAAGTAAAACTTTTTTATTTTTGTTTTTTGCCATTAATGTTGAAATTTCGTCAGCCATAATTATCACTTAATACAAAATTACTCCTTTTTCTTTTTACTTACCTGCATGTAAAGGTCAACAGTACCACTTCCAATTGGAATGTTACTTCCTACAATAACATTTTCAGTAATACCTTTGAGTTGTTCAACTTCTCCACCAAGTGCAGCATGTGCAATTGTTGGAACTGTAATTTCAAATGCAGCTCTTGCAAGTACACTATCTTTAGTACCTGCAATTCCATGTCTACCAATTTGTTGCATGTAACCACGTGAACACATCAAATCAGATACCAACATAATGTATCTATTGTCAACTTCTAATCCTTGATCACCTAGAGTGTGATTAAGTTCATCAATCAATGCATTTCTTGCAGCTTCAATTCCCAAAGTTCCTGCAATTTCAAAGACATTATTTGTTCTAACATTTCTTTTATCAATTCCTTTTACTTCAAGTAATTTAGCAACATTAGAACCAGTTGTTTGAATTACCCATTCATCATCTTTTTGCACAAGAGTAACTCGTTCAATGTCTGGCACACCTTTTACAGTGGTGTTTAGAACTTTATTTCTAATCGCAATTGCAGTTGCAGTATCAGACTCTTCAACAAGGTTTAGAGTAATTAATTTGTCAGTTACTTCCATTTTGAATTTCTTATTGGATGATAATGCAGCTTCTACTTCAGAGATTGTACAACCTCTTTCTCTAAGTCGATTTTCACTTAGAATTAATTTAATGTTAGTAGAATAATCAGTTTCAGTATCAGCAATTAAAGCACTAACCTTTGTTTGTAAAACGTTTCTTGCAACTTCAATTGCTTTTTCTCGTGACGTTTTGGAATCTTTGTCAAGATAGATATCCATTGTTGGAGTGACAGGTTTTTTCCTTGCATCAACTAGTTCAATTAATCTTGGTAAACCTAATGTTACGTTTCTTTCTTTAATACCTGCAAAGTGGAAAGTTCTCAAAGTCATCTGAGTGCCAGGTTCACCAATTGATTGTGCAGTGACAATTCCAACTGCAGCACCAGGTTCTACTTGGGCTTTATTGTATAATGATAATCCCTTCTTACATACAGATTCAACACCATCTTTACTTAACCCAGATTTAAGTAATGTATCAGATACATTCTTTGTTAATCTTGGATTAAACGTTTTAGTATATTTTTTAACCAAAGTTTCAATATCTTCTTTGGCAGCTTTCTTTCCAGAATCAGTAATACTTTGAGATTCAGTTAGTCTGACAACATTAAATGCTTCACCATGATCACTTTTCTGAACATCAATTCCATCTTCACCATACAAGAATTGGACGATATGACCGTGAGGATCTCTTACAGTTCCATCATATTCTAATCTAATGTGTTCTAATGCATTAATCAATCTACGTTGCATGTAACCACTTTGTTGTGTTCTGACTGCAGTGTCTACAAGTCCTTCACGACCACCCATAGCATGGAAGAAGAATTCTAATGCAGAAAGACCAGTTCTATAATTTGATTTTACAAATCCATGTGCATCAGGATTTGAATCATTTTCTTTGTAATGTGTTAAAGCACGATTATTGTATCCATCATTCATTCTATTTCCTCTTCTTGATTGTTGACCCAAAGCACCAGCCATTTGACCTACGTTTAATGATGAACCTCTAGCACCAGTGGTTGCCATAATTTTTCCAGCATTTGAATCATCAAGAGAATTATTTGCAGTTGAACCGGCCTTGTCTCTTGCTTTACCTAATTCGTTTACGATGTATGCCTCTAATGCTTCTTCAGCACGCATACCTCTTGTGAGTTTAAGAGTTCCTTTCTCATATTGATCAGTTAAATCAGCTACAACATCGTAAGTGTCTTGAATATCATCAAGTATTTGTTGTACGTTCTTTTCTGGTACCTCCAAATCACCATATCCATAACTAAAACCATAATGAGTGATGAATTGTTTTACCATGATAAGAATAGAGTTTAAGAAATTCTTACCGATTTCATTTCCATAATCTTTTGCAATTCTATGCAAAACACTTTCAGGTTCTTCTGCACCAATTGAAGTTTTATCAATTACACCACTGATGAGTTCACCATTTTTAATTACAACATCTTTGTCTTTTCCACCAGTACCTTTTGACCATTTTGATGTAAGAACATAACTGAAATCTTTTGGAAGGAATAATGAAAATAATTGTTTACCAGTGTATGCAGGCTTTCCATCTTTAGTTTTAGTTCCAGGTTTTGGTAATGTATCAGTATAACCACCAAGCATTGCAAGATTTGAAAATTCTTGAATAGTGAGAATTGTATCATCTTTAGTTAAAAGATATGCACCAGTAACAAAGTCTCTTAGTGCTCCGATAATTGGACCACCATATCTTGGAGAGATTAATTGATCTTGAACTCTCATTAGTAGAATAGCTTCTGCTCTGGCTTCCTCACTTTGAGGAACATGAAGATTCATTTCATCACCATCAAAGTCTGCATTGTATGGTGGACAAACTGATGGATGTAATCGGAATGTTTTACCTGGAAGAACTCTAACATAGTGAGCCATAATAGACATCTGGTGAAGTGATGGTTGTCTGTTGAACATTACAATATCACCATCAGCAAGATGTCGTTCTACCAAATATCCAATCTCTAAAGTTTCAGCGATTGTTGAACGATCCTCTACAAAGTCTAATCTAATTTTTACACCATCTGGTCTTACAATATAATTCACACCTGGGAATTTTTCAGGTCCATTGATTACTAATTTTCTCATTCTCTCAATATTCCATTCAGTAACAATTTCAGGGATGGTCAACTTCATTGCAACAGTTTCTGGAACACCAACTTCAGACAAATCCAAATTAGGATCAGGTGAAATTACAGTTCTACTTGAAAAGTCAACTCTCTTTCCAGAAAGTGAGCCTCTGAATCTACCTTCCTTTCCTTTGAGTCTTTGAGTTAGTGTTTTTAATGGACGACCAGAACGATGATGAGCTTGTGGGATTCCAGATACTTCGTTATCAAAATATGTCGTGGTGTGGTATTGTAATAAATCAACCAAGTCTTGAACAATTAATGGTGGAGTTCCAGCATCTTTACTTTCTTTTAGTCTTTGATTGACTCTGATAATATCTACCATTTTGTGAGTCAAATCATCTTCAGAACGAATTCCAGTTTCAAGAATGATTGATGGTCTAACAGTTACTGGAGGAACAGGAAACGCTTGAAGAATAAACCATTCAGGTCTTGCAGTAATAGGATCATAAGATAGTAATTCTAAGTCTTCATCCAGAATCTGTGAAAATCTTTCTCTAATTGTGATTGGAAGTAATCTATGTTCACCAATTTCTGTTTTTTCAACAAAGATAGTTGGTTTTGTAAAAATTAATTCATATTGTGTTTTTCCACAATGGGGACACTCTTTTGCTTTCTTTGCTTTTTCAATGATTTGTTCTGGAATACGTTTTTGAGAAATTGTAGTATATGCTGCTTTTTTATCTTTGATGTTTTTAAAAGCCTGTAAGTCTTCTTGAGGTACTTTGAGTCTTGCACAAGAACGACATGTTGATTGTAATAATTTGTAGATGTTGTCAATGAATGCAATATGTAAAATTGGTTCTGCAAGTTCTAAATGTCCAAAGTGTCCAGGACATCTTGCGGCAGTATTTCCACATGTAAGACATTTTTGTCCAGGTTCAAGAGTTCCAAGTCTTCCATCCATAAGACCTCCTTGAACAGGCATTCCATCTTCATCATATGTTTCAGGAGCAGTAATTTCTGCAACAGAATATTTTCTAACTTCAGTTGGAGACCAAACAGAGAATCGAATTCCGTCAATTGCTTTAATTGCTTGAATAGACATCTTAGAGTTTCTCCTTTATGAGCAATCTTGGGGCAACATTAAGACTTTGCATTTCTTGTAATAATAATTTGAACGCATATGCTACAGAAACTGAAGAAACTTTAGCTTTATCACCACAAACTCTACAAACGTATTTTCTTTGTTTGACATCATGGTATGCTACAAGACCACATCTTTCACATACGAAAACATCAGATTTATCAGATTCATCAAGTAATCTGTCTTTTAGAATCATTGAAGCACCATATGCAATCAAACAGTCTCTTTCCATTTCTCCAAATCTTAAACCACCGCCTCTTGCTCGTCCTTCAGTTGGTTGTTTGGTTAACATTTGTACTTGTCCACGTGCTCTTGCATGAATTTTGTCAGCTACCATGTGATGAAGTTTTTGATAATAAACAATTCCAATGAAGACCTCTACTGGAAATGCTTTTCCAGTTCTACCATCATACATTATTTCTTTACCAGAATATTTAAAATCGTGTGCATCCATTACTTGTTTTACTTCATCCATTTTTTCTCCAACAAATGCTGAACCATCAAATCTTTTTCCACGTAATGATGCAGATTTTCCACAAATAGATTCCATCATCATTCCTACAGTCATTCTTGAAGGGAATGCATGAGGATTAATCAAAACATCAGGAGACATTCCATTTTCAGTGTATGGTAAATCTTCTGCTTTTGCTAAAATTCCAAGAATACCTTTTTGTCCATGTCTTGATGCAAATTTATCTCCGATTTCAGGAATACGCATATCTCTTGCTCTAATTTTATACATTTTACCACCTTCATTTGATTGAGTCATAACAACAGTATCTACAACTCCTGCTTCTGAAGGTCTTACACCAATTGAAGTATCTCTTCTATAAGGACCAGTCGATTCGAATTCTCTATATTCTTCCATAAATCGTGGAGGACTAGTTTTTCCAATTAAAATATCTCCACCTTTAACTGGTGATTCTGATGCAACAACACCATCCTCTTCAAGTAATCGATATGCACGTTCACCTTTGTAACCTCTAATATTATCTTCAGCGTTTGGAATTTCAAAGTTATCACGCATTCCACCAGGATATTGCTTTGCTTCAGCATCATAAATTCTAAAGAAGAAAGTTCTACCCAATCCTCTATCTACAGATGATTTACTAAGTACGATTGCATCTTCAATATTGTAACCATCAAATGGCAATACTGCAACAACACAATTCTGACCAGCAGGTCTATCCTCTAATCCTAAAAGTTTCATTGCTTTAGTGTTAACTGCTGGAACCTGTGGATACAACATAAAGTGCTGTCTAACATAGGTACTAGTATTCATCATAGGTGTTGAAAATCCTAAACTCTGTTTTGCCATTGCAGATTCATAGGTATTTCTTGGAGACTGGTTATGCTCAGGATATGGGATGATAGAAGCTCCTGCACCCAATATTGCAGGTGGGAAAACTTCCAAGTGAGTGTGTTTTTTTGCATCTTTTTCATCTAATGTAACATAACAATTTTCTTCTTCATTTGCATCAATCATTTCTAAAACACCCATTCTCAAAAGATCAGTCCAAGAAACTAATTTTTTAGAAATTTTATCTAATAATTCCTGAGTAAGTAATGGTTTGTTATCTTTAATAATTATCAAAGGTCGTAAAACTCGTCCGGCATTACAATTAACATATAATCTTCTAGTTGAACCTTCAACATCAGATTTATGGAATGATACACCCACATGAGGATGTATTTTTGAATCTCTTCGGAGTTCACGTAATTTTTCAGCTAATTCTTCACCAACTTTGTAATATCCAATTAAGCGACCATCAACAAAAATTCGTGTTCCATCTTTTTTCAAGTCTTCTTTAGCATCAAAGAAATGTACAGTTCCAAGATCATACAGTTTCTCAACAATTTCTTCAGAAGGAACATTAACAGAAATAATTCCAGATAATGCAAGATTTTTGACCAAGCCACAGTTGGAACCTTCAGGTGTTTCACTTGGACAAATTCTTCCAAAGTGTGTTGCATGCAAATCTCTTGCTTCAAAGTTTGGTTGAGTTCTACTAAGTGGTGATTGGATTCTTCTCAAGTGACTGATTGTTGAAAGATAATTTGTTCTATCAAGCAACTGAGTAACACCTACACGACCTCGTCCCCAGTTTCCTGTTGCAATAGCATTGTTTAGTTTATCAGTAATGATTCCAGGACGTATTGCCGCAGCTACTGCGTTAATTCCACGTTTTTGTCCGGATCTTTCTAATTGGTATTTCATATCTCTTACCAAATTTCTAAATGCAGTTCTAAACAAATCTGCTAACATTTGTCCTGCAAATTTGATTACTTTGTTTCCATAGTGGTCTTTATCATCAGGTCTAATCCAACCAAGTTTTAATTCTAATAATTTACAAGCAGCTTCACCCAAAAATTGAGCTTTTTCTTTTCTATTTTCAGGATGTTTTCCTAAATGAGGTAATAGACCCCAATCAAGTAAAGTTTCAGCACGTTTTATTTGGAATTCTTCTAACATTCCAGGAGCAATTCTTTTACTGATATAGACAATAGCATCTTTTGCAGTTGGAACATCTCCAGCTTTTTCAAATGAGGCCTCTAGCTCATCTTGAAGTTCGTCAACTAGCGAAACTGCTGCTGCAATTTCTCTATCAGATTCTAGTCCAAGGGCTCTCATTAAAGTGACAACAGGAATATCAACAGGGGAACCAGGAATTCTAGCAACAATTAATCCATCATTTTTCATAACAAGTTCTAATTTTGCACGGTATCCAACAATTGAAGAATATACTTTAGCTTTGAAAACAATATTTCCGCCAACAGTTTCTCTATCTACAATAATTTTATTGTAAGAAAGATCCTCTAATCCAACAATTACTCTTTCAGAACCATTGATGATGAAATAACCACCAGGATCATTTGGATCTTCGCCATGTTCAACTAATTTTTGAGTTGAGAAATTGTGTAAAATACATGCGTTTGATTTTGCCATTACTGGTACGTCACCAATATGAACAAATCTAGATTCCAAAATTTTTCCATCTTCTACAACACTTGCTTCCATCATAACTGGTGCAGAATATGAAACATTTCTCAATCTTGCCTCAGCTGGTGTAATATGAGTAATAGAACCATCAAGTTCCATCATTCTTGGTTGTTGAAGTTTAACTTTACCTAGTTGAATTTTGTAAGGGTATTCAGCATTTTCAATATCAATTTGTCCAACTTCATTAATGATGCTTTGAAGTCCTCGTTCTAAAAATTCATCAAAAGAGTTTAGGTGTTGTCGTGCAATACCTTCTCGTTTAAGAATATCCTGAATTACAGGCCAACGTTTTGTTGAAGGATCAACCATTAGATTTCCACCACATAACGATAGTAAAGACTGGTTCCAGCAGTTGGACTTTTTCTAGTAATTTTTATCATATCACCAGGTTTTACACCAAGTCCCAAAATTGCAGGATCATTTACAAAAATTAATGGTAACTCAGTTGGTTTACAATTGTATTTTTTTAAAATTTCTTCAGCTTCTTGTTTTGAAATGATTTCATGTTTTGGAACATAAACATGATCAGGTACAAGTACTTGATTTTTCTTAGTTGCCATTTACATAACCTCCACGAAGAACATTAAATGTAATAGTAAAGAAAACACACAAACTGTCAAAAATTCACGCTCAGGTTAATATATATCTAATCTGAATTTCGTTAGGAAATTTCAATTTTCTTTTTTAAATATTGTATTTTTCACAACCTTAAATAGTAAAAATAGAGGATTAAAGTTGATGAGAACAAATGCCATAACATTTGTCTTATATATAATTTTGATTACAAGTGTTGGTGTATCACCAGTATTTGGACAAATTCAAAGTTCAATCACAGTCATTACTGACAAGTCATCATATACAGAAGGAGAATTAATTACAATTACAGGAGAAGTTAGTGAAATAATAGGTAAAGAGCAAGTAACTATTGTTGTTAAATCACCTAAAGGAAACTTGGTGGCAATTGCACAGATACAAGTTGGTGCAGATAAAAAATTCAGTACCGAGATAACTTCTGGTGGAGCATTAATGAAAACAGATGGGACATATACCATTACAGTTCAATATGGAACACAAAATAGATCAGCTGAAATATCCTTTGAATTTAAAGGAATTTCAAAATCAATAGAAGAGATAGTAATAATTGAGGATAATTCACAAATAGAGGAGATCACATCAAAGGTTACAGATACAACAATTTCAGTGTTAAATTCTGATGACTTGGTAAAATATGAAATCACAAATGGGAAAATTCTCAATATCATACCTGATGGTGATGCTAAGTCTCTAATCATATTCATTGAAGCATTGGATGATGGGACAATCACATTGACAGTTCCTAGATCAGTTTTAGATTCAACAATTAATGGTGAAGATGATGATTTCTTTGTGCTAGTTGATGGTGAAGAGGTAGACTTTGATGAAATTGTATCATTGATAGATAGAACATTAACCATTGAATTCCCAGCAGGTGCAGAAGAAATTGAAATTATTGGAACATTTGTAATTCCAGAGTTTGGAACCATTGCAGCCATGATTCTAGCAGTAGCAATTATTTCAATAGTTGCAATATCTGCAAAGTCAAGACTCAGTATTGTTCCAAGATATTAACATCACAACATTTTTTCATTTTTAAACATACATAAATACTGAGAAACTTTATTCAAGTAAGATGAATTTTAACCATTCAACACGATTAATGGGGATAGCTCTGATGGCAATAGCATTAATGTCAGTAACTTCGGTTAACCAAGACGTTTTTGCACAAAGTTCAGGAATGTCATTAACTGCTACAGCAGCAGAGGGATCAAACACTATCTCAATTAGTGGAGAAACAGCATCTACATCAACAGATGTTACATTTACTGTCAGAACACCAGACGGTGCAAATGTAGTAGGAGTTGATCAAGTAACACCAGATGCAGATGGTATCTTTGGTACAGAATTCAACTGCTCCAATTGGAAACAAGATGGATTATACACAATAACTGCTCAACAAGGTGAGTCATCATTGTATACAATAGCACTAAGTGTTGAGGTAAACAATGGAATGACTGTAGAAACATCAGTTATGGATGCTAGTTTTGAAAGTGAAACTGAAACAATCATTACAGGAGTAACATCAGAAGAGACAGCAGTTGTAGGATTGACCATCACAGCAGATGCTGTTGAAGGATCAGATACAATTGGAATAGCAGGATACACTAGCAAAACCAATGAAGATATTACATTTACTGTAACATCACCAAACGGGAATCTAGTTAGTATTAATCAACTCACACCAGAATCTAGCGGAGACTTTGCCACAGATATTACAACAGGTGGACCACTATGGTCACAAGATGGAATATACACAGTGGTAGCTCAACAAGGAAGCGGTTCAGCATTCACAGATTCTGTAGAAGTAGAGATACTAGATGGATTAGTGGTTCCAGAATTCGGTACAATTGCAGCCATGATTCTAGCAGTAGCAATTATTTCAATAGTTGCAATATCTGCAAAGTCAAGACTCAGTATTGTTCCAAGATACTAAAAGTAGATATTTTTTATTTTTTATATATACATAAATAGTGAATACTGTAGGTTTGAAACAAGATGAATAGCAACACATCATTAACGTTACTAGCTGTTTTAGCTGTCGTTGGTACCATGACTGTGTCTTCAGCATATGCTGAATCAGATTTACCATTTGCAATAGAATCTGATAGTACAACATACAATCATGATAGTACAATTACAGTTACAGGCAGTATAGCAAATGTGATTCCAGGAAATGTACCAGTTACAGTTACAGTGATAAATTCATTGAACTCTATCGTCAGCATTGATCAAATCGATGTTGCAAACGATGGAACCTTTGAAACCTCATTTAACACAGCAGGTGCACTATGGAAATATGATGGAACATACACCATTAAGGCAAACTATGGCAGTCTAAAAGACAAAGTTCTAGTTATGCTTGAAGGTGGGGTTACTGCAAAAAGTACAACCACTGCAACTCCAACAAGTGATTGTGGAGCAAATGAAGTATCAGCTGATGGAAATTGTATTCCATACAGTATTTCAGGCGGAATGGTAACTAGTGCAGCAATCAATACAGATGACAATTCAATTATCATCAACATTAATTCAAATGATGATGGTGTACTAACTGTCACTCCTTCAGAATCCACTCAAGAAGGTATCTTCATGGTACTAGTTGATGGTGAGGAAGCTGATGATGTGGAAATTAACGGTAATACAGTTACAGTTGAGTTCCCAGCAGGTGCAGAACAAGTAGAAATTATTGGAACATTTGTAATTCCAGAGTTTGGAACCATTGCAGCCATGATTCTAGCAGTAGCAATTATTTCAATAGTTGCAATATCTGCAAAGTCAAGACTCAGTATTGTTCCAAGATATTAACATCACAACATTTTTTCATTTTTA
>CALBNQ010000002.1 GCA_937896495.1 uncultured archaeon
CCGTGTATAATTATTGAAGAAGAAAAATATGGTTTAATTCGAGCAAAAGTAGAAGGTCAAGCATTTTCTGTTAACACTGATCTTAACATACTTCAAGATGGGTTGGGAAATGTTTTTGTTGAAATCGTTTTGACGTTTTCAATAGGAAATATTTCTGAAAAATTTCTTGTAAATGCCAAAACTGATCTTAAATTTTTTGAAATTCTTGCAAATACATCTATGCTTGTACTCAACTCTCCCAAATCTAGATATGGACAAGATAATGTAATAGCAATTCAATTACCCCGTCCTGAAAAAGCTCATGATGTATTAGAAATTATTAAAAAAGCACTGGTTCCGAAAAATTAAGACTTGATGGTGCAGTTACCGGGATTTGAACCCGGGTCACGTACTTGGCAAGCACGAGTACTAACCAGACTGTACTATAACTGCAACAATCCTACAAAGCGATTTTGGATATTAAACTGTTTTTAACTATCTTGACAATACCTTTGTGTGGATGAACAATTATTACAAAAAATCCAACAAAAAATTCTGGATACTATTTCTAGCAAAGATGACATAAAGTCACTTATTCAATCACTCTCAACTATTGATGATTCAAAATCATTTGCTATGGGTATTGTTGTAGGTAGATTATACAATGCATTTTACTATCAATCAAAAAGAATTCTTAATCGTGAACCGTCAAAGAAAGAATTTAAAGAATTTTTAGAATTTGTTAAAACAAAAAAATCTGATTTAGAACATTTATGGTGATGATTTATTCCAATCAATCACTTTGATTGTTGGTGTTCCTGGCAGTTTCACACATGCGCCATGTAGTGCTTTTTTTGCTGCAGTGAGATGGGCATCACCGTTAACATACAATTCCATGATACATTGACCTTGTCTTACTCTTGCCCCTAAACTAGTTGCTTTACCCCATGATCTTCTCATCCCCTCAGAAATTCTGTCTGCACCTGCTGTAGCAATTTGTTTATTTTCACGAAGTAAATTATGTGGATAAATTCGAAGTCTAGAATAATAACCTGATTCGCCTGTTGTCTTTTCAAGTGTTTTGTTAGCTGCTAATCTGGTTGATTCAATTGCCATATGTCTAATCTGAATTTTTTCGTTTAGCAATAATTGAACACAATATTGGTATGTTCCTCTTTTTCCACCTTGAAATTTTGCAATTTTGATCTGTGGTTTGCCTTTGATGTATTCTTTTCTAGTGAAGACTTGACCTCTTCCTGCTCTATAATTAGCACCATGCATGATACCCTCAAACCAAAATGCCCATATTTTAACGG
>CALBNQ010000003.1 GCA_937896495.1 uncultured archaeon
AATTCTTATTGGTTAATTCCATTGATTATTGGTTTTGATACTAATGATGTTCCATGGTCTGTTGGAAACCCATACTTACGATTAGTAGGTTACGCATTAGTGGATTCGTATAATGGAGATATTCAGTTACTAAAAACTGGTGATGATTTCTTTTCTGAAATATTTGCTAGCCAATATTCTGATCAATTCAAACCAATGCCTGCATGGTTAGAAGAGCAAATCAGGTATCCAGTTGAATTATTTAATTGGAAAACAGAAATGTACAACATTTACCATGTAACTAATGTTGAAACATTTATTCAAGCAAATGAATTCTATGAAATTCCACGTGGATTAGATACTTATTATGTTGAAGCAAAACCACCAGGATTTTCAGAGACTGAGTTCTTGGGATTATTGTCTTTGGAATTAAGAGGTTCACAAGGAAGAAATCTTGCTGGATATATGGTAGTTGAAAATGATCTTGCTAACTTAGGTGATTTGCAATTCTATGAAATTCCATTAGATTCAACAACAAAATTAATTGGTCCAACAGCTGTAAGAGAAGCACTTGACAGAGATCCTGAATTTGCTCAATTAAAAACACTTTTGAGAAATCCAAGAATTGGTGATAATATTTTGTATCGTGTGGGAGATCATGATGTTTACTTTATTCCTGTATATACTGCAGGTGCTGGTGGAGTGGTTGCTCAATTAGGTACAATTGCTGCAGTAGGTGCAGCATTTAATGGAGAATATTTTGTTGGTTTAGGCGACACTCAAGAAGAAGCATTCAAAGCATATTTGAAGAAAGTTTCAGGTGTAAAATCATCTGTTACAGTAGCAGATGATAATTATATTGAACTAGAAAAAAATGACAGAATTAACATTCTAAAATCTGTGTTTGAACAAAATGGAATTTCAGTTGTTGAACCAACATCGATTCAAATTCCTCTCTCATTTAATGAAGGAAAATTATTTTTCTTTACTGAAAATGATCGTGAGGATGTAGAAGAATTTATGTCTCAATTCATTGATGATTTTGTCAAGCCACGAAGTGAAAGAGTATTCATGTGGGCAGATGAAAATATTCTAAACTTTGGAACAATTCTAGTCAAAGATGGAATTTCTGAGATACACTATGTGTCAATTGAGGTAGGGGACTAATTGCTTTTAGTAGTAGATAATGGTTCAATATACACAAAAAATTTAATTGATTTTTTAAATGAAAAATATATATCATTTGAAATTCAAACACCAGAAT
>CALBNQ010000004.1 GCA_937896495.1 uncultured archaeon
CAATAAATCTAAATTTAATTTCCATTGATGATGTTTTGAAATTAATTAAATCAAAACCAAAATGGATGGATTTGATACTTACAGGAAATTATGCCAGAAATGAAGTAATAGATATAGCAGATTTAGTTACAGAAATGAAGGAAATTAAACATCCGTTTCAAAAAGGTATTAAAGCAAAAAAAGGAATAGATTTCTAATCAGCAAACATTAATTTACACATTGAAGGGTTTTAGAAGAAATGTCTGTTGAAATTCAAGAGATGCCTGAACAAGGAGAAATTATTCTTGCTACAATCACCAAAGTAATGGATCATGGTGCATATGTTACATTAGATGAATATGATGAAATTCAAGGATTTTTACATATTTCAGAAATTGCTCCAGGATGGATTAGATCAGTAAGTAGATTTGTCAAAGATGGTGAGAAAAAAGTTCTTCTTGTGAAAAAAGTAAATACAAAAAGAGGAGATATTGATCTATCATTAAAACAAGTTTCAAAAGATCAGAAAAAACAAAAACTCAAAGAGGTAAAAAAATATGAAAAAGGAAAAACATTGTTACAAAATGTTCAAGAAAAAGCAGATTTGTCAGATGAAGAGATAGAAAAAATAGAAGACAAAATTTATTCAAAATTTGATTCAGTGTATGATGCATTTATTGAAATTGGTAGAAATGGGATTGAATCAGTTAAAGAATTAAAATTTGCAAAAAAAACTGCAATAGTAATTGGAGAGATTTGTTCAAAAATTAAATTACCATCAGTTGAGATTAGGGGAATAATGGAAATCACAAATAATAAATCAGATGGAATTGAAATAATTAAAAAAGTTTTGTTAGATATTTTAAAAAAAGATTCTAATTTAGATATAACATACTTAGGTGCACCAAAATATAGGTTATCAATTACTTCAGAAGATTTCAAATCTGCTGAAAAATCATTAAAACCAATTATTGCAGAAATTCAAACTAATATAGAAAAGAAAAAAGGATTATTCAAATTTACTAGAGAAGATTCCAAAAAAACAAGAGGAAATTAAAATGAAGATGCAATTAAGAAAATGTGATAAATGTTTTCACTATACACTTAAAGAAAAATGTTCAAAATGTAATGAAAAAACAATTTCTGTACATCC
>CALBNQ010000005.1 GCA_937896495.1 uncultured archaeon
ACATAGATTTTATTGAAAGAGATATTGCAAGAAGTGAATTAATTATTTCTGATGAGATTTTTCTTACAGGAACTGCTGCTGAGATAACACCAGTAATTTCAATGGATTCAAAAAAAATAGGAAATGGTAAACTAGGAGATATAACAAAAAAGATGATGTTAGAATATTCAGACATAGTGATGGACAAAAATTGTGATTATTCTCATTGGTTAACCAAGGTGTATTAAATGAAAATTATTCAGATTGGTACAGGAGGATGGGGGAAAAACCATACAAGAATTTTATCTCAATTAGGTGTACTGACTGCAATTTGTGATACAGATTCACACAAAAGTAAAGAGTATGGAGAAAGATATTCTGTAAATCATTATACCTCATTAGATGAAATAATCAAAATTGAAGAATTTGATGGAGCATTTGTTGTAACACCAACATCAACCCATACAGAAATCACAAAAAAATTGTTAGAAGCAAAAAAACATGTCTTTGTAGAAAAACCTATGACATACAAATCAGAAGATGGAGAAAAACTTGCTAAAATTGCAGAAAAAAATAAGGTAATACTTACTTGTGGGTATATTGAAAGATTCAATCCAGCTGTGAACGTAGTTAAAAATATCGTTCAAACAAAAAAATTTGGTGATTTAGTGATGTTAGAATTTCATCGCGAAAATAGAATGCCACTTCATATCAAAGATGTTGGAATAATTTACGATACTTCAGTTCATGATATAGATACTGCAAATTGGTTATTCAATGAAATGCCAATAGTTGTTTTTGCAAAAGCAGGGAAGATCAAACATGAACATGAAGATTTTGCAAGTATTATGTTAGGATATAAAGATAATAAAGTTGCAGTAATTTCATCAAATTGGATCACACCGAAAAAACTTAGGAAGTTTAATGCAGTATGTACTGAAGCCATTGTTTCATCAGATTTCATCACTCAAGAAATAATTGTAGAAAAACAAGATGACATTGAAACAATACAAAATGAAAAACAAGAACCATTATTGTTAGAAATCAAAAGTTTTCTAGGTGCAATTGAAGGGAAAAATGAACAT
>CALBNQ010000006.1 GCA_937896495.1 uncultured archaeon
TTAGTAAAATGAGTAAATCAGATCCAAATTCAGGCATATTTATTCACAATACTGATAACGAAATAAAGGAAAAAATCAACAAAGCATGGTGTGATGAAGGGGTTATAGAAAATAATCCCATACTAGCAATTGCTGAAACAGTAATTTTTCATGAATTTAATGAAATGAATTTTGAAAGACCAGAAAAATATGGTGGTAATGTATCATATTCAAATTATAAAGATTTAGAAAATGATTTTGAAAGAGGAAAAATACATCCAGGAGATCTAAAACAAACAGTAGGAAATTACCTAGTTAAAGTGATCTCTCCAATTAGAGAAAAACTAAACCTTAGTGAAGAAATATCTGAAGCAATAAAGAAAAGTTTCTAAACTTTAAGATTGGAGTTAGTTTGTTCTTCTAAATTATATTTTGATTTGTATCCTCTTGGATTGATCATCAAATCTTTGTAAGTATACGTTGATGAATTACCAATTATTACAGTACTAGTCATACCTAACTCATCATCAAAATTAAGTAAATTTTCTAAATCAGTCATAACAATAGTTTCAGATTTTCTGTAAGCATTTTTGATTATTGCAACAGGTGTTGTAGATTTTCTGTATTTTAATAGAATTTTTTGTGTATCTTGTAATTGATGAATTCTCTTCTTGCTTTTAGGATTATAAATTACAAGTACAAAATCACCTTGTGCAGATGACTCCACACGTTTCTGGATTATTTCCCATGGCATCATAAGATCACTCA
Organism: uncultured archaeon; assembly: GCA_937896495.1. Classification (GTDB taxonomy): domain Archaea; phylum Thermoproteota; class Nitrososphaeria; order Nitrososphaerales; family Nitrosopumilaceae; genus Nitrosopumilus. Next base: position 748 of record CALBNQ010000006.1, read on the forward strand.
TACTTACAACAGCAAAATCAGCCATTAAAGGTGAACCAACAATTGATGCACAAGAATTTAGAGCAGATACACCAGGAATAATTTCAACTTTTAAATCATTAGAAGGATCCCAACCTGTTGCCGCAAGTGTTTCATAAATTAAACCAGCCATACCATAAATTCCAGGATCTCCACTAGACACTAGTGAAACAATTTTTCCCGACTTTACTAAATCAATACATTGATGAGCTCTTTCAACTTCTTGTGTCATAGCATACCTATGAATTGTTTTTCCTTTAATTAAATCAGCAACCAAATTCACATAAGTTTCGT
>CALBNQ010000007.1 GCA_937896495.1 uncultured archaeon
ATGATAAACTTCACCTATTACATTTAGATCTGTTGAATAAAGTAAATCATAACTCTCCCCAACACTTCCTTCTAATGAATTCTCTACAGGTAAAATTGAATACTCTGTTGTATCATTAACTGTACTCTCTAAAACCTCTGTAAATGTATGAAATGGTTTTGTGTTAATATTTTCAAAAAACGATTTTGCAGCAGCTTCACTATAAGCACCTCGTTCACCTTGGAACGAAATACCTGTCATTTTTATTCTCTCAATTTAATAAAATTATTCTTACCAAAATTTGTAGAGAGCTTTCTTTCATCAATCCATGAACATTCTGTACATTTTATTGCATCTCTCATTGAAACTACTTTGTTTCCACACTTTCTACATTTTGTAAATATAATTCCTAATTCTGGTTCATTAATTGCTGCATGAATTGTTCCATTTAGATGGCTGATAATTTTTAATGCTACTATATCATTAACTAGTGCTACATTCCTAATTCTTAAATTTTTAGTTCCACATACACATTCTACTTTAGATGTAGTAGGTTCTCCGTTAATGTAATCAATTGATACTGCAATCATTGATGACATTACTGCTGCAACTGTACCTACAATCACATCCCCTGCTTTAGGAATTGATAATACTTTTGGATGTTTGATACTTACAATTCGTTCTGTTTTGTTCATTTCTTTTTCTCCTACTGTGGCAGCTCTTACCATATCTCCATCATCAAATGTATTGTATCCTGCCTCATATTCTTCAATTGATGCTATTTTATCTCCTGGAAAAACTGCATTTTCAGACATATTGAAGAATTTTGTATTTGTGATTATAATTGTTTATGGTTAATTCAATCTTGGTAAATCATATATCTTCAAAAATCAGAAAAAAATCATGAGGGCACTTGTATATGAAAAATATGCTGAAAATGATGATTTTTCAAAAATTTTACAAATCAAAGATATTCCTATTCCTAAACCAAAATCAGATGAAGTAGTTTTCAAAGTGATGGTTGCAGCATCAAACTATGATGATATTTGGGGAATGAGAGGAAAACCATTGGCAATTCCACTTCCCCATATTTCTGGAACTGATGCAGCAGGTGAAGTCACTGCAGTTGGTGATGATGTAAAAAATATCAAAGTTGGAGATAGAGTAGTTTCTCATGGAAATATGTCATGTAGAGTTTGTAAAGTATGTACATCTGGACGAGAGTTTGATTGTAAAAAACGTTCAATTTGGGGATTTGAAACAGGCCCACTTTGGGGTGGATATTGTGAATTCACTCATCTACCTGAAGTAAATGTAGTAAAAATTCCTGATAACGTAACATACGATGAAGCAGCAGCAGCATCAATGACACTGTTGACATCATGGCACATGTTAGTAGGACGAGCCAAAATTGTTCCTGGACAAATTGTATTGATTATGGGTGGAAGCTCTGGAATTGGAACTTATGGGATCCAGATTGCAAAACTTTTTGGATGTATTGTAATTGCTACTGCAAGTCCTGATAAATTAGATAAATTATTGGAATTAGGTGCTGATTATGCTGTAAATCATAGGGATGATGATTGGCATAAACAAGTAAGAATTATTGCAAAAAAGATTCCAAAACCTCTTGGGGATGTACCTGGTGTTGATGTAATCTTTGAACACATTGGTGGGACCCATTGGAATAAAGAATTGACTTTACTAAATTACGGTGGCACGATTGTTACCACTGGTGCAACAACTGGTTATGACGCAAAAACTGATTTACGTCATATTTTCTTTAAAGGAATCAACATCTTTGGTTCAACTCAGGGAACTAGAGCAGAATTAGAAC
>CALBNQ010000008.1 GCA_937896495.1 uncultured archaeon
GTGGCAAGTATCTGGTACTCATGGTCAAATTGAACCCTCTGCAGCAATTTTATCTATGATTGATTATCATCGTAAAGGATTCATCACCTGGGACTTGGCAGATATTTACGGTCCTGCTGAATCATACATTGGTGAATTTAGAGAACAATTAGGCTCAAATGAACACAAATCATTTCAAGCATTGACAAAATTTGTTCCAAATCCCGGACCTATGACTAGAAACATTGTTGAGTATCACATTGATGAATCTTTAAAAAAAATGAATACTAGCATTTTAGATTTAGTTCAATTTCATTGGTGGGATTATGATGATTTGAATTATTTAGATGCCCTGACTCATCTATTTGAACTCAAAGAAAAAGGAAAAATCAAACAAATTGGGCTGACCAATTTTGATACTAGACGAATTGAAATCATGTTTGAAAATGATTTACATCCTATATCTAACCAAGTACAGTATTCTATTTTGGATCAAAGACCTGAAATTAAGATGACTCCATTTTGTCTAAAAAACAATATGTCCTTGCTTTGTTATGGTACTTTACTTGGTGGATATTTATCTGAAAAATATCTTGGTGTATCTGAACCAACTAGAATGGATATAGATACTGCAAGCTTACAAAAATACAAAAATATGATTGATGAGTGGGGTGGATGGAATTTATTTCAAGAACTTCTTGTGGTGTTAGATGAAATTGCAAAAAAGCATAACTCTAGTATTGCAAATGTTTCTGTACGATTCATTTTGAACAAACCTGCAGTTGCAGGAGTGATAATTGGAACCCGTTTAAGTCTCTCTGAACACATGGATGAAAATTCACGTGTCTTTAGATTGTTTCTTGATGATTCAGATTATTCTAAAATAAATTCAATTACTTCAAAAGCTAATGATCTTTTTAAAATAATTGGTGATTGTGGTGATGAATATCGATAATATTTTTTCATAAATTTAATAATTCGGAAGCTAAAATAGGCATAAAATTTTTCTAATCTTTGGACTCGTTGCATAGCTTGGATAGTGCGATTGCTTGCGGAGCAATAGGTCGCCGGTTCGAATCCGGTCGGGTCCGTTTTAATTCTAAAATGTCTTTGTCTTTCTCAAAAATATGGTAACTGAAATCATGTATAGCGCTGTTGCAATAATTTCTGATATTAGTGAGGCTAAAAATGGCTCTATTCCAATCTCTAAAAAATAGTACAAACTAGGCCACCTTGTTCCAAGATAAATAACTTCACCTACTCCAAATGATGAAATTAGAGAAATCAACTCTTTTCTGATTAATTTTGATGACATTCCTCTGTAGCGTTCTTTGTTATCTAGGTAAAATAGACTGGAGAAAGTTCCAAAGTATACGATATATCCAAAAATAATTGTTAAACTGGTGTTAACTACACTATCGTATTCAGACAACATTTGAGAAAATACTGCTGAAAGAGATGCTGAAATTATAAAACAAATTAGAAAATTTCTATTGATTTGTAGTAATTGCTTGTTTAATTTCACACTGTTTTTGATTCATTACAACTAATATTTTGTAATGACTGTATCAAACCATGAAGAAAAGATGTACCTGGGCAAAAGACTCACTTAGTGTAATTTATCATGATGAAGAATGGGGAAATCCACAACATGATGATAAAAAATTATTTGAATTTTTAATTCTCGAAGGTGCGCAAGCTGGTCTTTCTTGGAGCACTATTCTAAAACGAAGAAACGGATACAAAAACGCGTTTTCTAATTTTGATGTATATTCAGTTTCAAAATATACTCAAAAACATATTCAAAAAATACTTCAAGATAAATCTGTTATTAGAAATAAATTAAAAATTAATTCAGCAATTAATAATGCAAAACAATTTCTTAAAATTCAAAATGAATTTGGTTCATTTGATGAATATTTGTGGAGTTTTGTTAATCACACACCAATTCAAAACAAATTCAAAAAACACTCTGACATCCCTACATCTACTGAAATATCTGAAAAATTGAGTAACGATCTTAAAAAGAGAGGATTTAGTTTTGTTGGCCCCACAATTTGCTATGCTCTTATGCAGGCAGTAGGATTAGTCAATGATCATACTACTGATTGTTTCAGATATACAAAATAATTTTATTCTGCTATTATTTTGATATATTATGGCTGATGGAAAGTTTGCAACATCTGTTTCTTGTATGGATGGTAGAATTCAGTCCCCCTTGGTACAATGGATTAAAAAAAATTATCCTATAGATTTTGTTGATGTAATTACAGAGCCAGGAATTGATAAAAAAATCTCTGAGGATTCTTCTCTTAATTCCATTAGGGCAAAAATTGAAATTTCAATAAATGCTCACAAATCTAAATTAATTGTAGTGTCTGGACATTATGATTGTGCTGGAAATCCAGTATCTGATGGTGAACATATTTCTCAAATTAAAAAGGGAGTTGAAATAATTTCTTCGTGGAATTTGGGCGTTAATGTAATTGGTATTTGGGTTGATAACTCTTGGAATCCCAATCTTGTGTAAAATAACGAATTCAAACTATGTTCAAATTATCTAACACACTGTATCTTAATTCATTTTTAACAATCATTATCTGTATTTGAATTTAGTAAGTTTTTTTAATATATGGAAACTACTGAAAATTGAAATATGAAAATTTCTCCCAAGATGAAAAAATCTCTAAATGATCAAGTGGCTCTTGAAGGTGCTGCATCTAATAGTTATCTTGCAATGGCATCTTGGTGTGAGGTAACAGGATATGAAGGTGCTGCAAATTACTTTTATGCACAATCAGATGAGGAACGTACTCATATGTTGAAAATTATTCATTATCTAAATGATATGGGTGCTGCATCTACAATCCCTGCAATCCAATCACCTTTGAGTACTTTCAAATCTCTTGAAGGAATACTCAAAATTGCTCTAAAAAATGAACAAACAGTAACTGCGGCAATTCATAAAATGGTTGAAATTACTCAAAAAGAAAAAGATCATTCTACATATGCATTTTTGGAATGGTTTGTAAATGAACAAGTACAAGAGGAGACAAAGTTTGAAACATTGTTACAAAAGTTTGAATTAATTGGTAGAGATAAATTGGCAATAAACGAAATTGATAAAATTCTAGCAGCTGAATCACCTACACCTGTTGATTCTACAGCGTAAAAATTTTTGAAAAATTTTTAAAATAATTAATAGACCTTTTTTTACACTTCATCCATGACTGTAACTGTAACTCGAAAACCAGGTGGAATTACACAATTATTCAATACTGATACAGGTAGGGTAACTTACAAGTGTAAATCAGAATCGGCATACATGCTAATTGAAGCGTTTGGTGGAATTGTAAAATTTAACCAAAAAGGGGCTTTGGCTATTGTTACTGGACATATCACATCTCTCGAATCCTGTGATGTTCTTAAAAAAGGTCATTCAGATTACAAATCTGCTTTGAGTGCAATTATTACTGCTCATAAGGAATTTGCAAAAAATATTTCAGATTCTTATCAAAAAGAAATTTCTGAACTTGAAAATAAATTATCTGGTCTTTAGTCTTAATTTCACTTTTTAACTTCTTGTTTCATCATGTGTTCTGCCAATATGTAATGCAAGGGCAATAACATTGTCATCAAATTCCATACCGCAAAATTTACAACGAAATATGTATTGATTCGACAAGACTTGTCATACCATTTAATGTTATTAAAAATTTCCTAGGTTTTGTTGAAATTACCCATAAATCATACAATGTTCACATTCACAGATTTTTTGTTGCTTTACTTTTTTCAAACATTTTTTGTGTTGTCCTGCTTGACATTGAGTACAAATCTCATCAATATTTGCAACATTGGTATATTTTTTTGATTGATCAAATCCAAATCCCCCATCTTGTGGTCCTACCATACACTCAATTCTGTTTCCTTGTATTTTTACCTCACTAATTGATTACTAATTTTATCTTTTCTTGAGGTTCTATTTTTTACATCTCATTTATCTTAAAAGTATCTCATTTCCTTTTTGTGATATTTTTGTAAATAGTGTTAATTTTCTTCTATATTTCCAATATCGCGACTACAAAAAAATAATTATTTTCATATTTCTGTTTTTTTTGTTTGGAGATGTTTGTTTTACTTCAATAGATGTGTCTTGATTTTTTTGTATTCATCAAAAATTTTCTATTGTTGATTCTCTAACCACTGATATGATGTCCCTTCTTTTTTTAGTCCTTATCATCTACATCTGTTTTACTGTCTTTGGGTTTATCCCACATATGCATAGTACCTCTAATCATAAATGAACCTACAATGATAGTTATTACACCAGTTATGATGAATAGAAAAAATTTTCCAATATCTTTGATACTTGTCAATGTTTTAGATTTATTTTAATTCTAATTATAACTGTCTAAAATTCAATTAGATTCAATAGTAAGTTTAAAAAATTATTTTCACATGTCTAAACCTAAACAAATTGCTGCATGGATTGGAATTATTGGTGGTATGATTGGATTCTTTTTCTTTTCAATTGAAATTGCAGAATTCATGCGATAATTTTTAAAAATTAATTATACGTGCTAATTTCTTGTAATTGTGTCTCTAATCACACCTGAAATAAAGAAGTTTTTAGAAAAAAATAAACTTGGGTTTGTAGCTACTGTAAATTCTAATGGAACTCCCAATATTTCTCCAAAAGGCACTATTATTTCCTGGAATGCTGATACATTAGCATTTGTAGATATTCGCTCTCCTGACACAATAAATAATTTAAAAAATAATCCTAATGTTGAAATTAATGTAATTGATCCTCTTTTGAGAAAGGGATATCTATTTTCTGGTACTTGTTCTATTCTTCATGATGGCGAATTGTTTAATGAAATATCTATTCATTATAGAGACATTGGTGTAACTAGTATAATCAATTCAATTATTCTTGTGACTCTCTCAAAAGTATCTCCAGTTCTCTCTCCTCTCTATGATATTGGTGTGTCTGAGATTGACATGAAATCAAAATGGAAAAATCATTTTGAGAATGTGTAATTAATTCATTGATGTTTTGATCTTTTCTAATTCTTTTTTTACTTTTTCGTGCATTTCTCTTTCTTTTTCTAACTGTATCTGAACTGCTTCTAATTCTTTTTGTGCTGTGTTGAGTTTTGATTTTAATGACCCTACTACTGCACTTGCAGCCTCTATGATACCTGCATTACTTTTTGATTTTTGTTCTCCTGTAATGAATTCCTTTTCTTTAGGTGTTAAAATTTCTGTATCTTGAAATTTTTCTTTTTTCTCTAATTCTGCACTTGCATTGTATAATCTAGAATTTGCTTCTTCTAATTGTTTTTCAGAATCTATTTGTTGTTTTTTGATTCCATGAAGTTTTGTTTGCCCATTTTCTACGTCTTCTTTGATTTTTTTGTGTTGAATTTCTAATTCTTTTAGTTCTTTATTCATATTTGTTAGATTTTCTTTAGTTCTGTTGAAATCGTCAATTGATTTTTTATCTCTTATTTGATCTGAATTTTTGATTTTTACCAAAATTTCTGAATACTCTCTTTTAATTACATCTAACTCCATCTTTTTTTGATTAAGCTCTTTTTTTACTTCCATCAAATTATCTACTGTTCCACCATACTCTTCTTTCACTGTCTTAATTTTTTGCAAAAAATTATCTAATTCTTCTTGTTTTTGATTAAGCTCTTCTTGTTTCTCTCTAAAATTTACTTGTAATTTTTCTACTTCATTATCTAATTCTTCTTTTAGAATATACTCTTCACTGTTTTTTGAAACTTTATTTTCTTTTTTTCCAAACAATCCCATATTTTTTTACCTCTGGTTCTAAAAGATGAATCTTTCTTTATTCACGTTTAACCCTATTTCTAATAAATTTTAGATAAAACCCAACACCACCAATTACTAATCCTCCTACCCATGCAATTACGCTTAGGCTTTTTGGAACGATTGTTTCTTGTGGACCTACGATTAACAATAATGCTCCTAAAATAATTAGAGCAAACCCTCCACTGTTTTTACTCTTGTTGTGATCTCTATGAACCATGACTATGTATATTCTGAAAGAGTTTTGGCTACTTGTTTTCGTCCAATATCTGAGATGAATGGGCCTATTTTTGGACCTCTTGATGTTCCGAGGATTATTTGGTATAATATTTTAAAGAAATCTTTAGGTTGTACATCGTTTGATTTTGCGATTTGATATATTGTATTTTGAACATCTTCTGGTTCTTCTTCAGATCCTAATGCATCTACGAGAATCTTTAATGCTTTCTTTGCAGTATTATCTAATTCAACTTTAGTTTTTTCAATTTCATCAAATTCATCAGAATAATTACCTGCAATTTTAATCAGGTTTTCAATTTCTATATTTTCTTCTTTTATCACTCCATAGTCTAGGAGTTTTTTCATTACTCTTTGCACTCTATCTTCTTTGAAGATTTTTGTTAATTCTAACAATAGTCTATAATTGACATGTATGCTTGATTGTTTTGGAGGGTTTAGAAGATTAACATATTCAAAAAGACCTTTTGATTTTACAAGTTTTGCTTGATTGTCTATTTTGATTCTTCCAAAGTAAATATCTTCAAGTTCATTGTATTCACTCATTAACGATGGAATATCATCAAATCCTAATTCTCTTGCACCTGTAATTCTTTTGTATAACAATAGTAGGATTGATTTTGGTGTTCCAAATTCTAACCATTTTTGTGCGGTGATTACATTTCCTAATGATTTTGAAATCTTTTTTCCTCCCTTGTCAAGAAACATTTCATATTTTACATGATGAGGGTGTGGACATTGTAATATTTCATCTGCAACCCAATCATTTACTTTAACTGAATCCATGATGTCTTTCCCATACGCTTCAAATCTTATATCAAATGCTGTCCATCTTGCTGCAAATTCTACTTTCCATGCTAATTTCCCTAGATCTTTTGTAATATCTGCCTCTCCTTGATGACCACACCCTTTGATCATTTTTGAGCCAATTTTTGTATCATGACAATTGTATTTTACTTTCTTTTCATCAGTAATGTATTCTGTAGATTCAGCCGTATACAGACGATTACAATTTGAACAAACTGGAAAATACGGAAGATATTTTTGATACTTTTCTTGTCCTACTAATTCGGAAATTTTATCTCCTATTCTTGTACTGTTTTGTAATATTGTATGTATTTGATCTTTTAGTAATCCTTGTTTGTAAGTATCAATTGCTCGTCTGAATTGATATTTTATTCCAACTTTATCTAACCCATCTAGTAAAATGCTACTCATATGCATACCGTATGAATCATGACACCCATATGGATCTGGAATTAATGATACGGGTTTTGCTAAATGTTCTTCAAGTGAATCTGGAAATCCTGTTGGTATCTTTCTTAATCCATCTAAATCATCAGAATATGCAATTAACTCAGACTTGTATCCTAAATTTTCTAATGCTAACTTTACCCCATAAGCTCTTACTGCATCACCTAAACTTCCAATATGTGGAACTCCTGATGCGCCTAATCCACTTTCCACTTTAATTAAATCTAAACTCCGTCCAAGAATTTTTTCACGTTCAAGTAATTCTGATGCTAGCTTATCAATCCAAGTCCCTTTACCTATAATTTCTTGTTCTGACATTTCTTTTCACTAGTTGAGTTTTTTGGACATGTATGGCCCATATAATGAATACCCTAATTTTCGATAATATTCTCTTGTCCCGATTGCACTGATTACAAGAATTTTTCTTGCATCAAATTCTTCTTTTGAAATTTTTTCAGCTTCTTGCATCAATCTTTTCCCTAATCCTGAATGTTGAATTTCATCATCTCCTTTATCTCCAATTTTTAATGATTTTCCATAAACATGGATTTCTCTAACAATACAACTATCCTTCATCTCATCCCTATGGGCTTGCTCACTTGGTTTTCTTAATCTTAAAAATCCATAAATTGATTCATCTTTATCCTCAAATGATAAGAAAACTTCTTTTCCATTTGATGAATCGTAATTAATTCTATTTAGTATGATATCTTTTGGTTCTGATTTTTTATTTGTAAGTCCTGCTTCTCTACATCGAATACATTTACACACCAATCCTAATTTTGCCAAATTTTGATGTACAATTTGTCTTAAATTACCTGATTTTGGGCCTGCAATGATCTCTTTTGGAGAAATCTCTCTTTGTACTCTCATGATTCTAACCCATTTTGGAATATCTTTTTTTACTTCTGTTAATACTTTGATCATATCCTCATCTGAATATGGTGTGTATTTTCCATCTTTGAATTCTTCGTAGAGTGGTGTATTTTCAATTACTAATGATGGATAAATTTTCAACATATCTGGACGTAACTGTGAGTCTAAAAATAATTTTTTAAAATCTGCTATATCTTCTTCTGGAGTCATTGTTGGCAATCCTGGCATCATGTGAGATACAATTTTGTATCCTGCATCTTTTGAAATTTGAAATGATTCTATGACATCTTTGTAATTATGACCCCTGTTTGTTCTTTGATATACTCTTTCTTGTAATGATTGAACTCCTATCTCTATCCGTGTAACTCCTTGGTTTAACATTACATCAACATGTTCTTTTTTACAATAATCAGGTTTTGTTTCAATGGTAAATCCTACATTTCTGATTATTGCATGTTCATTGTTTGTTTTTGCTTCCTCCAAATTTTTTGAGTTTGTTCCGTTTAATGCATCATAACATGATTTAATGAATTCTGTTTGATAATCTATTGGCATAAATGGAAATGTACCTCCAACTATCACTATTTCCATTTTTGTCGGTTCATGTCCAAATGAAATTAGTTTCTCAATCTTTGATGTAATTTGTAATTTAGGATCAAATTCATTTTCGATTGCATTTAGTGATGATGGTTCTTTCCCTGTGTAACTATTTGGGGAATTAAATTCAATTCCTCCAGGACAATATGTACATCGTCCATGTGGACATGCAAATGGTTTAGGCATTAATGCAATTACTGCCACTCCTGATGCCGTTTTTGTTGGTTTCCTAAGTAACACTTTTTTTAATTTATCAAACTCTAATTCTTTTACTGTTGATAATATCTCATAATTTCTTGGAATTCTTTCTAATGCATATTTTGTACAAATTTTTATAATTTCTTCCTTGACTTGTTTTTTACTGGGTTGATTGATTAGCAACAGATTTTGAGTAATCTCGCTACATGCTTTGGCAAGTGCAGGTTCTAATTCCTTCATAATTTTTTAGAATCATTTAGACATAAATTCGTTGAATATTTTTTTCATTTTTACATATGTTGGAATGTTTAGAACTTGAAATCTTATTCTATTTTTTGTTCAGACTTCATTCCTGATGTGTCTTTACCACTTTTTTGTTCTTTTCTATACTCCATTTTCAACCATATTGGTGTGATAATTGTAGTTACTGCCACCATGATTACTATTGTAGAGTACACTTCAGATGTGAGTATTCCTGCTGTCACTCCTACTCCTGCAACAATCAACCCTACTTCTCCCCTTGAAATCATTCCAATCCCTACACGCATTCCTTGTTGCTTGCTTTTCAAAAACATCATTGCAGGTAAACCACATCCAAAAAGTTTTGTAGCTATTGCTACTACGATGATTACTCCACTTAACATCAATATGTTTAGGTCCACTGCTCTTAGATCTACTTGTGCACCGATGATTGCAAAAAATAACGGTGCAAAAATTAATCCAATTTTTCCAACATAGCTTTCTATTTTATCAAAGACTTTGGTAGTGGATAATGCCATTCCTACTGCAAATGCTCCTACGATTGGTGATAGTCCTATTGAACCTGCAAGTGCCGCTGCTCCAAAAAATGACGCCGTAGCAATTCCCTCAACACTTCCTTTTGCCTTCCATAATCTTGGTGTGATTATTTTTGGAATTACTACTACTGCAACAATGAGCATTATTGCAAAGAATCCTAATACTTGTAGAATCGTCCATGTTACATCCATTATGTCGATATTATCCATTCCTCCATCAGATCCTGCAATTGATGTTACAACTGATAATACTGCAATTGCTAAAATATCATCTACTACTGCTGCTCCTATGATGAGACGAGCTTCAGGAGTTTTTATTTTTCCAAATTCACTTAGAACCTGAATTGAAATTGCGATACTTGTTGCAGTAAGTGCAGTTGCAATTAACATAGATTGTAATGCATCAAATCCAAACATTTGGAAAATTATTAGACCAGCAAAAAATGGTATTACCACACCTAATGTTCCTACAGTAAATGACGCTTTCCCTCCTTTGAGGAATTCTTTTGGTGTCATTTCCAATCCTGCCATAAACAAAATTACAATGGCCCCCATTTCTCCGAGAATTCTAATTTCATCATTTATTTGCAATAATTGTTTTCCATCAATTACAAAAAATCCTCCTAATGCGAATGGTCCAACAATCATTCCAGCTAATAATTCACCTAATACAATTGGAAGTTTTAATCTAAGGAAAAGTTCTGCCATTAATTTAGCAGCAAAAAGAAGTATTCCTACTCCAATAATTGTTTCAATAAAATGGGCCTCACTCATTTTTCTCTAATGAAATTAAAGAAATATGCCATATAAGGCAATGTTCTGTTAAAAATTATTTTCTTGTTGTTAAATTAAGCAATTTTTGAAGAGTTTACTGTAACTCCCTTTTTGGATACAATTTTTCCTATTTCTTGACTTGAAATTTTGTATTTTTTGAATATTGAGATTATTTTTGTAGATTGTGTCTTTGGAGCAACAACACAAAACCCCACCCCCATATTGAAAGTCTTGTACATTTCTTCTGGTTTTACTCCTTGTTCTTGCACTAGTCCCATTATTGGTGGTATTTTTGGTAGTGATTCTATTTCATATCCTATGTTTTTGAGGCGTAATAGTTTGGTAAATGCCCCTCCTGTAATGTGTGCAAGCCCATTAATTTTACATTTTTGAATTATCTCTAAAACTGGATTTGTATAGATTTCAGTAGGTTTGAGTAATGCATCTCCAATTCTTCCAACTCCTTTGACTTTATCTTTAACTGAATATTTTTTTAATAATGCTTTTCTTGCAAGTGAATATCCGTTTGAATGAAACCCTGTACTGTTTGCACCAATTATGACATCTCCTGTTTTTATTTTATCTCCTAAAATAAGATCTTTTTTCTCAACTAACCCTACTACCATTCCTGCCAAATCAAATGCAAATCCTTCTCCTTCTATCACATCTGGCATTATTGCAGTTTCTCCACCAACAATTGGCATTGATGATTTTTTTGCACCAGTTACCAACCCTTCAACAATTTTTTTGAATATGTTTACATTATTTTTATTTGCAGCAATGTAATCTACAAATGATATTGGTGTAGCTCCAATACAAATTATATCATTTACATTCATTGCAACACAATCAACTCCAATTGTATTGTATTTTTTCATCATATTTGCAATTACTACTTTTGTTCCTACACCATCTGTATGCGTTGCTAAAAGTTTCCCTCCTGGAATTTCTACAATCCCTGCATAATGTCCAAACCCATGAGCAATTTTTGCTTTTTTCTGAAGTTTATGAGTTGATGCAATTAGTTTCCCTATTGCTTTTTGACTTTGTTTAATTTTAGAAATGTCTACTCCTGCTTTTTTGTAGGTTAAGACCATGGTTTGATGCACTAATATTGTGAATAAAAGAATTTGCTTGTAATTTCGATCACATGTACATTCCAGATGTTACTTCTCTATGCTCTGCATATTTTTGAGACAGTTCACTAAATTCTGAATTTATTTTCTCTTTGTTTTCTTGTAGATTTTTTGTATCTATATTCATTTCATAGAATCTGTTTAATGCTTCAATTAGGGTAGAAGCAGCTATTGAATCAGGAGATGTTCTATCAGCTTTTGCCAAAAGTGTCAACCCTTGAATTTCCCTTACTAGACACTCATTTAATATGCCTCCTGGCATGCCTGTGATGAATCCATGCGGAATCATACTGATATCTTTGTCTGCCATTGTTCTAACCAAATCTTCTTCAGCTGCACAATATGCTTTATCATCATGCTCATCTCCTGCAACACCATCTAAAATTACAATTTCTTTTGAGCCTTTTTGTTCTACCCAATCTAAAATTGCAGATACCAATGAATACAGTCCTTCCATTCTTAGTGTGATTTCACAAATTATTGCACAGATCGTCCCTTCTTTGTTTGCATAGAATCTAAATGGGTGACGTAGTCTTCCGTTCATAAATACAGTTGATGGTGGAAGATATTTTGATCTCATTACTGCAATTTCACTCATTTCTAATTTTTCTATGATGTGATTGATTGCTACAGGTCCTACCAACCCTGCACCTACAAACCCTGCAAAAATTATTGGACTCTTTAATTTTTTTTCTTTTATTTCAAATATTTCTGCTTCTGGAAATTCACTTTGCATTATTTACATCAATTTGTTCTGTCTAATTATCTTATTGTATATTATTTTCAAACATACTTTATATTTTTGAGTCAATTGAAATTAAAAAATATTGCATCCAAATGGATACTTTGTATTTTTAGATTTCTTTTTGCATGAACAGATGTAGCATTGTGTGGCCTTTGTCTGTGATTGAATATATCATATTAGCTCCTACTGGTTCTTTTTTGACAAAGTTGTAATCTACACATAGATGCAAATAGTTTAGAAATGATCTTTTCATTCTAATCTTTGATTTTGAATACAGTTCTGAAAATGTCATTGCACATCCTCTGAGTTGATATAGCAATTTTAACAGTGATAATGTACTGTAATCTTTGGTCTTTGCCTTTACTGCATCTAAAACTTGTTCATCTCTCTTTATGATGAAATCCTCGAATTGATCTGCCACTTCTAGTGGTACGTATGTTAGTCTTGCTCGTGTCATACTGTACAGTACGGTACATTACTTTATTAGTCTTTGACTTGAACTTTGTTTATCTTTCTAGGTTGTTTTTTTACACTTGTTTTGTGCCTATTTGTTACATTTGAGGTATGAATTCCATCTCATTTAATTTTCAAATTATATTTTATATGAAATTAACATGAATTGTTATAATTGTAAATTTTTGATATATCCTCTCCTTTAAACAATACCTCTTTGAGAATTTATTGTGGAAGTAATCTTTAGTGCCATTCTTACTGTAGTTGGATTAATTTTATTGTGTCTTGGTGGTAATTGGTTGGTTAGTGGTGGTGTTGCCATTGCAAAAAAATTCCGTATTAGTAACTTGATAATTGGAATGACTATTGTAGCTTATGGTACTTCAACTCCTGAACTTGCTGCAAGTATTGCAGCAGCTGGAGAACACAGTGCTATCATTTTAGGAAATATAGTTGGAAGTAATATTGCAAACGTTGGCATGGTGATTGGAATTGCCGCAATTTTGGTTCCCCTTACAGTAAAAAAATCTGTATTGAAAAAAGAAATCCCTATAATGCTTGGTGTTTCTGCTCTGCTTGTTTTGATTTCTATTGATGGTGAACTCACTCAGTATGATGGAATACTATTACTTGGTGGGTTGGGTGTTTTTGCGATTTATACATTTAGAGATGCAATGAAGCAACGAGAAAAAGATATAGAAAAACAAGATCAAAGTAAAAAAAATATCTATGTAAAATCTGCAGGATTAATCGGTTTGGGTATTGGAGTTTTGTATGTTGGTGCAATTTTAACAGTTGATAATGCTGTGATTTTAGCAAAAGAATTTGGATTATCTGAAAAAATTATTGGATTAACTGTGATTGCCATTGGCACATCTCTTCCAGAATTAATAACATCTGTAATTGCAATTAGAAAGGGGCATACTGACATAGGTGTTGGAAATATTATTGGAAGTAATATTTACAATATTTTGATGATAATGGGAGTGGGTGCCACTCTTGGTGGTGTGTTGATTTCTTCTGATGTTTACATTGATTATGCAATAATGATAATTTTCAGTATGTCTTTGTTGGTGGCGCTTAAGACTGGAATAATTAACAGATTCATGGGAATCTGTTTGAGTATTGGATATGTTATTTATCTTGCAGTAACCTTTTTCAAGTAATTCATGCCTATTTTCACATCTAAATTGAATTTACTTTGATATTTTCGACTTTAATTGATGGTGTGATTGATGGAAGTGATGCCCATTGGATAACGTTTCTTTGATCATTTCCAATCTCTGAGATATTTTTTAACATGGTTGGAAGACTATGGATGATTCTTACTGATTTTCCAGGACCTTTGATTTTTCCATCTTCTATAATTTGTACTCCACTTCTTGCAGTACATGAAAAATCCCCTTTGATTGGATTTACTGCATATGTGTACCATAACCTACCTACTAGTATACCATGTTTTGTATTTTTGATCATTTCGTCTTGAGATGTATCTCCATTATCTACTTTCAAATTATGTGGTGCTGTTATTGGGATTGGTTCTGCGCTCCTTCCCATTGGAGATCCCACTCTTGATGCATTTCCAGTTGTTTCCCCTCTTTCTTTGTAACTGTCATATAAATTCGAAAATGTATTTTTAAAAACTCCTTTTTTTATAATTTCATTTCTTTGAGTTTCTACCCCTTCATCATCTACAGATTTTGTTCCAATACCTTCTGGTGTGTGTGGATCATCTGTTAAACTAAATTCTTTTACAGATATATTTTCATCAATTTTATCTGAGAAACAACTTTTCTTTTCTGAAAACGTTCTGAAATTAAAATTATGTGATATTACAAATGCTAATAACTCCCCTACTGAATATGGTTCAAAAATAATTGAATAGTTGCCTGAATCAATTTTTTGTGGATTTATTGATTTTACACACATCTTTTTTGCATCATTACCTATTTGTTGTGATGAAAAATTTGATAATGTTCTACTACTTGTATGACCTATTCCTGACACTGGTGTGTTACCATGTTCTGATTCTGCGTTAATGATTCCTGCAATGTATGTTGATTTATCTTCAAAGTCTAATCCATTGGAATTTCTTAGTTTAAAATTTTCTGAAACAATATTTAATGATCCTGTAATCGTAGTTATTTTATTACTTATTGCTGAATTTATCATGTTTTGTGCGATATCCATTGAAGTTGATCCTGATATGTTGTATAGTTTTTCATCAAATGTTCCTTTCAATTTTTTGTTGATTACTTTATCTGGTAATCCTTGCCAAAATTCTTTTGATTTGATATTTTTTATATTTTCAAAATTATTGTTGATGGATTTTATGATATTTTTTTTATCTGTTGTTTGAATTGATGTGATTTTTTTATCTTTTATTATTCTGATGCCGTAATTTTCATCAAAGTTTTGTTTGACTTCTACAATTTTTGAATCAGTAATGCGTATGGTTGTAATATTTTTTTTAACAAATACTATTTCACATTCATCTACGAATTTTTTTGAATGATTTAATACATCATCTATTATTGACAATTAGTTCCTTCTTGGATTTTTATAATTAAATTTATTGATTTTAACTAATTCCATATATGATCCAAATTGTGAATCATCAGTGATTTTATCTAATTTATCTTCTATTTCATTTTCATCTTTGAATTCTTTTAAAATATTGTAATGTGTGTCCCTTTCTGCAGGCATTCTTTTTATTTCTCTTACCATTCTTCTAATTTCTTTTGGTCTGATCAATTGACCATGTTCTGAACCTGCTGATGTTGAAATACTTTCATTGATCAAAGTACCTCCAAAATCATTTGCTCCCCACATTAACAATAATTGAGACATCTTTTGTCCTTCTTTCACCCATGACATTTGTAAATTATCTATGGAATTATTCAACATAATTCTTGAAATTGCATGTGTGAGTAAAACATCATTTCCACTCCCTCCTTGTCTAATCCCTTCATGTAGTTGATGTTTATACATTGGAGCTTCTGAGTGGACAAAATTAAGTGGAACAAATTCTGTAAATCCATTTGTTTCTTTTTGAATGTCTCTTAGTTTTACAATATGCTTTATTCTTTGTTCGATTGTTTCTAAATGCCCAAACATCATAGTAGATGTTGTATTGATGCCCATATTGTGAGCAGTTTTGATGACTCTTTCCCAATCTTTTACAGTAATCCTTCCTGGCGATATCCTATCTCTTAATTTTTGATCAAGAATTTCAGCTGAAGTTCCAGGTAGTGTATCCACACCTGCCTCTTTCATTCTCTTTAGAAATTCCTCAATTGATATCTCTGATCTTGTTGCCCCGTAAAGAATTTCTTCTGGTGAAAATCCATGAATGTGAATATTTGGTACTTGTTTTTTGATTTCTCTGCAAATATTTTCATACACATCTCCCTCCATGTCTGGTGGTAATCCTGCTTGAATACATACTTCAGTTGCGCCTACTTGATGTGCTTCTTTTGTTCTTCTAACAATTTCTTCAGTTGGTAGAAAATATCCTTCTTCTTCTCTAAAATCTCTACTAAATGCACAAAATCCACATTGTTTGATACACACATTTGTAAAATTGATATTTCTATTAACTACATACGTAACAATATCGCCTACTCTTCTCCGTCTGATTTCATCTGCAACTAATCCTATTAGATGAAAGTCTGCCCCATCAACATTGTATAATTCAATTCCTTCTTTTACTGAAATTTCTTTGTCTGATAACGCATTGTTTAGAATTTCTGATATTATGGGATCTGAATTTTTAAAAATTGATTCTAAATTAGTCATCTCCAATAATCCTCCTTTACCAATCCTTCCTCATTTTCAATCCCTGATATCTTGTCTCTTAACTCTTTACTAACAAAAGAAAAAAATTCTGGATATACTGGAAATCTGCATTTTAATTCAAACCCTGCTTTTTTTGAATTCTCTTCTACTTTGCTAATTTCTGGCCATACAAATTCAGGATTTACAAAGTCAGGTGTTAACGGCGATATCCCTCCCCAATCATTTATTCCTACAGATAAGAAACTCTGATACGATTTGGGGGATAGATTAGGTGGAATTTGTATGTTCATCTCAGGTATGATGATTCTTGATAATGCAACCACTGTTTTGAAAAAATGTTCATTTGCAGATGGAGAATTTTTCATGATTGTATCTGGTTTTGGTTGAAAATTCTGTAAAATTACTTCTTGAATATTCCCATATTTCTTATGCAATTGTTTTATTGCAAATACGGATTGGATTATTTCTTCTATTGTTTCTCCAATTCCTACAAGAATACCTGTGGTCATTGGAATTTTTAGTTTTCCTGAATTCTCTAAAACCTCTAATCTCTTTTTTGGTCTTTTACTTGCTGCTAAATAATGCGGCATTCCTTTTTCTGTTAATCTTTCACTGATATTTTCAAGCATGACTCCCATTGACACATTTGTTTTTTTCAACTCTTTCATTTCATCATAACTTAAATTTCCTGCATTAGTGTGAGGGAATAGTCCTAATTCTAACGCTAATTCTGATGCATGGATGAGATATTCTGAAGTTGAACTAAATCCATTTTCTTCTAACCATTTTTTGGCTTCTGGGTATTTTTTTTCTGGCTGTTCTCCTGTCACAAAAAGTGCTTCAACACATTTGTATTTTTTTGCAAGTTGTAATAGTTCTGTAATTTGTTGTTTTGACATTAATGATAACTTTGCTTCTTCTGGCTCTGCTTTGTATGTGCAATACGAACAAGTATCTTTACAAAGATTAACAATATTGAAAAATGCCTTTTTTGAAAATGTGACTGTTTGTTTTTTGTACTTTTTTCTGAGATTTTGTGCTGTTGTAAATAGTTCTGTAGAATCCTTCAATGATTGCTGATAAATTTCCATTACATCTTGAAAAGAAATTACTTTATTTTCTAAAACATTGTTTAATCTCTCTGAGTTTAAAACAAGATTATTCAATAGAATGAATTTTTGAATAGCAGTATTTATGCTTGTATTGTACTAGTATCAATTTGGTCTTTCTTGAAGAACTATTGTGACATTAGTTGTCCTACCATCTCTTAAAATTTCTAACATCATTTCATCTCCTACTGATTTTGCTCTTTGTAGGTGAATCAAAATATCATCAATTTTTCTAACATCTATTCCATCTACTGCTAAGATAATGTCCCCACCTATTGCATACTGTACTCCGTTTTCTTCAATAATTTTTTCAGAACCTATCAATCCTGCATCAAAAGCTGGACTTCCATCTACCACTGTAATTATCAAAAATCCTATTGCGTCTTCAATTTGTAACACACCAGCTGTATCTGGATCAATATCTCTTCCTGAAATCCCGATCCATGGATGTTTGTATTCTCCATCCTTGATCAGATTGGGTATGATTTTGGCAATTGTCTGTGATGGAACTGCAAATCCTACACCTGTAAATTCTCCAGTTGTTGATTGAATTGCGGTGTTTATTCCTACAACTTCTCCACGCATGTTAAGTAGTGGTCCTCCAGAATTTCCAGGATTAATTGCTGCATCTGTTTGAATAATGTCTGGAATTGAATAACCTGCCCCTGATGGTAATAATCTTCCAACTTGACTAATAATTCCTGAACTCATTGAACCTGATAATCCAAACGGATTCCCAATTGCCGCAATTGACTCTCCTACTTTGAGATTTGATGAATCTCCGATGAATAATGGATGTAATATTGTATTTTTTGTATCCACCTTGATTACTGCTGTATCTGTAAATTCATCTATTCCTATAATATCTGCGTTATATGATCTTCCATCCAAAAACGTAACTGTGATTTTTTTTGCATCTTTTACAACATGTGCATTTGTAATGATGTGTCCTTTTTTATCAAAAACAAAACCTGATCCTACTCCATTAACTCCTTCTTGTGATTCATTTCTTTGTACATTGATTCGTAAAACTCCTGGTTCTGATTTCTCAAAAATTTCAATTAACGATAATTTTGTTGAATATGTTGTTTTTTCAATTGTTTTTTGTTCTTCTTCTTTAACACTGATTTGTGTTTTATCTATTATTTCATTTTGTTTTATCGATTCAGGTGGTGCTACAAATAATACTACAATCATTACAACTGCAGCTGCACCTATCACACTTCCAACTGCTATTCCTGAATTATCCATGAGGTTTTTGTTTTAATTTTCTATCTAAAAGGATTCCTATACTTTGATTGAATCTTGACTGTGATCTTTCATTGAATACTTTCTTCCTCTCCAGGATATTGATGATGTACCCTTTGCTTCAATTAAGCCACTCAAAAATCCTAAAACTACTGTTAGACTTCCTAATGGAGCAAACAATGCATACACTGTTTTTAATTTCAATCCCATTTTGACCTCAACTATGGATCCTGTGTAAATTAGAGCCGAAGATATTGCTGCTGTAATACATACTATTTTTGCAGATATGTCTTCAGATTGTGATAAAACTGATGTTGCAAGAACTGGAAATGGAATAAATAGTAAAAATAATACTGCAAAGAAAATCCCAACAGCAATTTTTCCATTTTGAAGGTAGAGTGGAACCATCAATCTTTTTAATGCATTCCATAATGTTCCTTTATCTCGTGCCCAAACTGCATCAATAAGATGCTCTCCTCTTACCATTTTCATTTTGTAACCTAATTCTTTTACTTTTTTTCCTAATGCTCCATCTTCAATGATTTCATGTTTGACTCCTTCATGCATTCCTACTTTTTCATAAGTTTCTTTTTTCATTATGAAAAAACTTCCAAAAAAGTATCCTGTTTTCTTTGCAGGATTGTTTACATTTAGTGCTGAAAATCTTGTATGTAAAAATGTGGAAATCATTGGAAGTGTAATGTTTGTCCAAAAATCAAGTGTGATCATTCTTGGAATTGCAGATAACGCATCTAACTCAAATGAAATTAAATGCGAAACTGCAAGTGAAATAACTTTTTTAGAATGTTTTGTATCTGCATCTGTGAATAATAATAATTCTCCTGTTGCTTTATGATATCCTTCCATACATGCCCAATTTTTCCCCATCCATCCATCTGGTTTTGGTCTGGCAGTAACTGGGATTATTTTAGAATTTTTTTCTGCATATTTTGAAATTATTTCTCCCGTTGAATCCTCTGATGAATCATCAATAACAATAATTTCATAATTTTTATAATCTTGATCAATTAACGAATCTAAACATTTGATGATAAATTCTTCTTCATTTCTTGCTGGAAGAATAATTGAAACTTTGGGAGTTATTTTTGATTTATTTTCAAATTTGTCTAAATATGGTGTTAGTCTAAATGAATCACTCATTGATTTTATGAGAAAAACCCATGCTCCGCAAATCCCTATCAGTATAATTGTTAGTGAGTAATTAAAAATCTGAAAAAATAATTCCATAAAACTATCGCTCAATCTCTTCTTTGATGCTCTGCATTGCTTGCTCTGTTCCGCTTTTGATGTGTTTTTTGATTATACCTGTAAACATTCCCATCATTCCTGTCATCTTAATATCCCATTTTACCTTGAGAATTGTTTTTTCTTTTGATGAATTTAACGTGATGATTTTTTCACCATTTATGATGCCTTTGGTGAATTTTGCAATTATTTTCTTTTTAGGTTCTAGTGTAACTTGTTGTAAGCATTTTTGATCTCTGAATGCAATTGTTATTTCTCTATTGATTTGATTTCCTACTTTTGATATGTTTCTGACTTGTTTTGTTCCTTTCCAAAATTTTGGCTCACTATCCATATCTGAAACTATTTCCCAAACTTTGTCAATAGTTGTATTGATTTCAATTTCAACATCAATTGTGGCCATGCCTTGTTAATTCCGATTTTCGCATTAAATATATTAGATTCCTCACCTGTCATTAGTAGACTGTGATCGGCATATGCCTAAAATCCAGAACATTAACTCCAGTTCTAATGGCGTCTGCCATTCTTCGGTCACAGTCAATTAAAATTTAAAAGAACACCTTATCTATTATCCATCATAATGGCAAAAATTGGAACTTTTGATGGAAGTGGTTTTTGGAAAAATGCATACGCACATCAACGTGGAAAATTATTAAAGAAAGTTGATGTACCTGAAGACCAAATAATTATTCTTGTAAATAAAAAATATGTTGAATTGCCTGCTGCTCTAAAATATGAAATTGAAACAAGTGGTATAGATAAAAAAGATTTGCAATAAATTCGAAATTCATTTTAAACCGGAGATTTAGTATTTTTTTATGTCAAGTGTGTCTTATGATGATTTTGCAAAATTAGACATTCGAGTTGCAAAAATTATTGCAACTGAATCTATAGAAGGCAAATCCAGAATCATTAAAGGAAAAATAGATTTGGGTAATGATGACCAACGTGATGTTATAATCGGTGGTGCACAATACTTTCAACCTGAAGATATTGTTGGAAAAACAGTAATTGTTTTGGCAAATCTTGAACCAAAAAAAATGGCAGGAGTTGAATCAAATGCAATGTTATTAGCTGCTGATGTGGATGACAAACCATTTTGGTTAACTGTTGATGAAGACATTCCTTTAGGAAGTCCTATCAAATAATTTTTTTAAAATATTCTTAATTTTATTTAATCATAAATCATTAAATCTTTTTCTTCTAACAATGCATGTAAATTATTCACTGAACGATAAACATCTTTTTCCTGTTTCCCTCCAGTACAAACAAGCTTTCCTGATGAAAATAATAGAATTACCGTTTTTGGATCTACCATCCTGTGAATCAATCCTGGAAATTGTTCTGGTTCATACATGCTTCTAGGTAATGTTCTTGCTGCTTGCTCTAGATGGATTTTTCCACCTAAGTTGATTGATGCTACCATATTTTGAATTGTCACTGTTGCATCTTTTTTGACTTTGATGCCTCCTTTTCGAAGTAATTGAACAACTGTTTTTACAGCTTTTCGTGCCATGTCTTCGGATTTTGAACCTGTACACACCATTTTACCTGAAGTGAAAATCAATGTTGCAGTTTTTGGTGTTTTTAATCTGAATACTAATCCTGGAAATTGATCAGGGTGGTATTCTACATCTGGAAATTTTCTTGTAATGTCATTTAGATCCATTTTTTGGTCTACATCTGCAGATGCTACAACATTTTCTATACTTACAATGGGTTTTGTTTCAGGCATGTCTTGGCTTTTTGTATTTAGACTATAATAAAAGGACTCACTGTGTTTTTAGTTCTATTACATATTTTTAGAATGATCTGATTAATTTTGATCTTTGGACGAATGATTTAATTTGGATCTGAGTGATTTTATTTTTATTGGATTTTTCAAATTTTGATTTTGATCAATTGTTTGCAATGAATGATGATTCAAATCCTATCATGATGCTGGTCTGGATTTTACCCATTATTCTTTTTGTATTTTATGGACAAAGAATTCAACTTTATGTTACATCTGGAGAGATAAAAAAAGCAATCAAAAAATTAGATTCTTTTAGAGAAGAATCTAGAGATGAACTAATTGATTATGTTAAAAAAAATACGATACCTGAAAATGATCCAACTGTAAAACTTGATAGATTTTTAGATTATTTTACCATAATGCCTGTTGATATGGATCCTAATGGAATTGTTGATAAGGTTAGACATACCGTTAGGGCTCGAGAAGATTATACTCGAGAACATATCAGAACACTTTCTCCACAAATTAGTGATTTTGAATTGACTAAAATTCAAACTTTATTGGAAATTGCATCATCATTACAAATGATTTTCAAAATAGTAAATCACATGTTTTTAACTGCAAAAAAACAAAATAATTATCCATTAATTTTACCTTTACAAATGATTCTTCCATTTATTATGGAACAAGCAGAAGCAATGAACGAAGCAATTTCTGCATTCAAATCCGGACAACCTGTAGGTGACGGTATAGGTCCTATGATTGTTGGAAAAATGATGTTAAACTGTGAAAAAGAAACTATTTCTTTTCAAACCATACTTGCAAAAACTGATTTTGAAGATAGACACTTGTTTCTTTTAAAAGCTGAAGGTCCTGGCTCTACTGTAGGTCGGCCAGCTGATGCTTTAGAAAAAATTATCTCTGAAAATTCTATTGATGCAATTATTATGATTGATGCTGCTTTGAAGATGGAAGGTGAAGATTCTGCATCTGTAGCTCAAGGTTTTGGTGCAGCTATTGGTGGTATTGGAACTGAGCGATTTCAAATCGAGGCAGTTGCAACTACAAAAAACATTCCTATCTTTTCTATTGTTGTAAAACAATCCGTTAAAGAGGCAATAACTTTGATGACCAAAGATATTGCAGACAAGGCAGATGAAACTCGTTTACAAGTTTATGAAATGATTAAAGACAATACCAAACAGGGTCAATCTGTAGTAATTATTGGTGTGGGTAATACTGTTGGAGTCCCTCAATGATATTTTCAAATATTTTCTCAAAGAAAAAAATTACAGTTGCATACACTGTGGAGGTTTGCTTAAAATGCAATTTGCAAAGAAAAAGAAAATTTACTACAGGTGATGTATTGTTTTCTGAATCATCAAAATGTTCATCATGTGATGGTATTTCTGTAATTGAGAAAATTTTTGGTGAAACCTTTGAGCAGTAATTCTTGTTTTACTCTGTTCTGAATTTTACATTACATGATGGGCAAAACCATGTGATTGACTCTCCATGCTCTTTGAACATAATACCTTGACATTTTGGACATGGTCTAATTTCTTCACTCAAAATTTTACCTCAAAATTTATTGTGCTTTTGTAGTGACTGTTACACCTGTTTCATTTGGAATAAATGTATGCTCAGCTTGTGCTACTCTTTGCTCATTTACTTCAATTAGTACTGGATATGCTTGCACTGCTTTTTTCTTTACTAAAATATTTAGTAATTCTCTTGCTTCTTTTTCTTCCCATTCTTTTGTAATCCATCTTAGTGCAAATGGTAACATGTTGAAATTTTTCCAAATAAAATCAAGTAATTTGTCTGCATCCTCATTTTTTGTTTTTTTTCTAGAGTTGATTGCAAAAATATTTTTTATTTGTCCATTTCTGACAAATCCTCCGCCTTCTTTTGTTGTTACAAATGGTTCACATGCATATGCTGAATTATCTGATACTGAAAATCCTCCAATTGACCAAATATTTGGAATTGATTTTCCTGCATGAATTGTATATTGATCTAAAGAATGACCACTTAGATTTGCAATTGGTTTGAACCCTAACTGTTTGATTGTATTTTCAATTGTACGACCAATGTCACTAGCTTTGACTCCTGTTTTTATCATTGACATTGCATTTGATAATCCTTCTTCTGCTGCTTGAACTAAACCATCAAACTGAACATCATAACAAACAGTTACAGCAGTATCTGCAATGTATCCATTAATTTGTGCACCAAGATCAATTTTTACTAAATCTGTATCTTTGATTGTGATTGGATCATTTGGTTCTGCAGTGTAATGGGCCGCAATTTCATTAATACTTGCATTTACTGGAAACGCACATTTTGCTCCACGTTTTTTAATTTCACTTTCTACTTGTTCACAAATTTCATAAACTGATTTTCCAACCCAGTCTTTGCCTCTTACCATCTCTCTTACTTCTGCTGCAATTTTCCCAGCTTTGAGATAGTCTTCTGTTTGCACGATTTTGATTTTTTGAGTGCCTTTAAAATGATTATCTGTGAAGCTTAAATTGGGCGATTCTTGTGTTTAACTGGGATTGTGGTCTAGCTTGGTATGATTCTGCGTTTGGGACGCAGAGGTCGGGAATTCAAATTTCCCCAATCCCACCATTATCTTATTATCAAATTAGTTTCTCTAATCATTGCCGAGCAATGAGGACGAGTTAGAGTAATGACTTTGATATGAAGTAAACTAAACATTCTGAGCTCCGGCATGTTTTTATGAATAATTTTATGTTTAGAGCATATTGAAATTTGAAAAGCGTGATATCTTACTTATTTCTGGTTTAGTTCTTTTCATGATTGGTTTAATACCTTTCATGTCTCCTGCATATGCTGCAATTATTGTAATTTTGATGTATTTTGGAATTAAAATCTATGTTGGAAAGAGGACTCAATCAATATTGAGAGACACTGGTGATGGAATTTGTATGGAATGTGGCTCTAAAGTAATTGAAAAAAAATGTCCAAATTGTGATGGTTCTAAAGAATAATTTCTTAGTATGCCTTAATACTGAAAAAACACTGTAATTTTTAGTGATTTTAAGATATATGACTTTAACAACTAGCTCAACTTTTTCTCTATTTCATTCTAAAATGAGTCTATTTGCCAAAAAAAGTGAGAATAAATGAATTTGAAATCTATTGTTCTATTTTCCACCTTATTGCTATTGGGGATGACCGTCCCTGCATTTGCTCAATCTGATTCAGAATCCGAAGTATTTGTAACTGTTTCATCTGATAAGA
>CALBNQ010000009.1 GCA_937896495.1 uncultured archaeon
TTACAAAAAATAGAGCAGCAAGTTTTTGAAAAGATTTTAGATGAATGTATTTCACTCAAAGTAGATTTTATTTTAATTCCAGGGGATTTGTTTCATGTAAATATTCCAGAGATGCGAGTACAGAAATTTGCATTTGCAAAATTTCGTCAAGTTCATGATGCAGGAATTCCAATCTATGTTGTTTATGGAAGTCATGATTTTTCTCCAGTATCAAATTCTGCAATTGATTTACTATCTGAAGTTGGATACATTACAAAAGTTACAAAAGCTACAAGTCATGAGAATGGACAGATTTCATTAGAGTGTTTGATGGATGAGAAAACTGGAGCTAAAATTACAGGGTTATCAGGATTAAAGGTAGGAAAAGATAGAGAATGGTATGAAAAACTAGACAGAGATTCACTAGAATCAGTACCTGGCTTGAAAATATTCCTATTTCATGGCGGAATTTCAGATATGAAAACTGATTCAGGCATAGATGGTGACCAAATGCCACTATCACTACTACCAAAAGGATTCTCATACTATGCAGGAGGGCACATGCACAAATTCAATCATCAATCATTTGATGGATACAGTAACGTCGTATATCCTGGAACACCATTTGCAGGGTATCATGTAGATTTGGAAGACAATGCAAATGGAGAAAAACGTGGGTTTGTCCTAGTTGAGTTTGATGAGATTATAAAATCAGTAAAATTTATAGAAATTAAAAATACAAAGTATGAGGTAATTGAAGTTGATGCAAATAATAGAAAAGCAGAATCAGTGAATCAAGAACTAACTGAAAAAACTGCAAGCATAGATGTACAAAATAAAGTTGTAATAATTAAAATCAAAGGAGAATTAATGTCAGGCAAAACTGCAGATGTAGATGTATCCATAGTTCGAGATAATCTAAATGACAAAAATGCACTAGTAGTTAATGTAAGTAAAAATCAGTTAACATCAAAAGAATACTCTATTACTGAAGCAAAAGGATCCAACAAAGAAGAAATTGAAGTAAATGTATTTTCTGAAAATATTGGACAGTTAAAATTTGATTATCCAGAGTTATTACAAGAATCAGGGGTTGAACTTTCATCAAAATTGTTACAAGAATTAGGACAACCAAAATTAGAAAATGAAAAAAACAATGAGTACATTCCAAGAATTCGAAATAGTGCTTTAGCATTATTGGAGTTAAAGGATGATTCTTAATTCACTAATAATAGAAAACATTCGAAGTTATGATCATGAGGAAGTGATATTTCCTCAAGGAATTTCTTTGTTTGAAGGAGACATTGGAAGTGGTAAATCAACAGTACTGATGGCCATAGAGTTTGCGTTGTTTGGATTAGGTTCTCAAAAAGCTGAGAGTTTATTGGCTAAAAAATCTGAGACAGGGTTTGTGATTTTAGAATTTTCAGTAGATAATGAAAAATATGAAATTAGACGGGGATTAAAAAGAAAAAATTCAGGAGTCAATCAAGATCCTAAAAATTCCTGGATAAAGGTTGCAGGAGTTACAGAACCACTATCACCATCAGAACTAAAACAACGAGTTTTACAAATTCTGAAGTTCAATGAGCCTGCAGATCCTAAAGCTGAGAGTAAAATTTTCAGATACGCCATATTTACACCTCAAGAAGCCATGAAGGAGGTATTATCAGACTCTAAAAAAAGATTAGAGACTATTCGTAAAGCCTTTGGAATTGAGGATTACAGTATTGCTCAAAGTAATGCCAAAGAAGTACTTTCAGAAATAAAAACAAAATCAGCAGTTTTTGCTGAAAGATTTAGTGATATGTCTCAATTAGAATCAGAAATTAAGGATTCAAAAAGAAGAAAAAATCAGTTAGAGATAGACATTTCATCAAAACAAAAACAAGTAAAAATTTTAGAAAATGATGAAAAAATAAAACTTGTAGAACTAAAAGAGTTACAAGAAAAAAACAATGAAAAAATAAAGTTAGAATTAAAAAAAGAAAGTTTGGAGGAACGAATTGAATC
>CALBNQ010000010.1 GCA_937896495.1 uncultured archaeon
CTTTTAATGTGGTAATTTGGTCTGGAATTATGTTGAATTCTTTGAAATTCTTTAACATGTTTGGGAAATAATTTTCAAAAATCTCTTTAACTCCTTTGAATGTACCTCCATATGATATCTCTTTAACTGTGATCCATTCTGTCTCATTGTTGCATAATTTTTGACATGTGGTAAAATCCTTTTTTTCAAATGCTACATAGAATTCTTTTACTATTTCACTTGACACTATGAAATAATATTTTTTCTATTCCATTAAACTTTTCATTTGTGCCTTATTTTTACGAAATATCTTTTTCTTTTTTTGTTGGATTACTATTCTCTTGATTTAAAAAATCATTGATTGTTTTTGCTTCTCTCCATTGATACCATATGAAATTCCATATCAGTTCATCAATGTCATGTTTTTGTTTTTCAGTTATTTGTAATCCTTTTAGATTGTAGATCACTTTACTTCTCATTGTTCCTAATCTTACTCCCAACATTACACATTCTCTGTTGTTATCTGGAAGTTCTTTTCCTCTAAACTCATTTGGTCTAGATTCAAACACATCAAAATGCTCTTTTTTCCACTGGAATTTTGATTTTCTAAAAATATCTAAAATTGTAGTTACTGTGTCATAATCAATCTCCTTTTTTTTCAGGATTTCTTTGATTTTCTCTTCTGATCTTTCTTTTCTTTTTCTACTTAATCTCTTTTCTAATTCCTTTAGTTCTCTTGATTTAGTAGAATTCATGTGATTTTTTGATTAAACCGTTCTATCTAACCATTTCTTGAATATCTGTTATTTTCTAGGTCTTCTACGAGGATTATCTTCATAAAATTTCTCAATGTTTTTTATCCATTTTTCATTTTCTGGAAGTCGTGAACGAGCATGTGGCTTTTTCCCATTAGTTGATAACACTTTACTATTATTTTCATAGAATCTGTCTGTTTCAGATATCAATATATCTAGAAATTCTGATGCGTCTTTAGCTTCCTGACCTTTTGGTTCTCTGTGTGCTGTAATTGACTTTACAAGAGTTTCAATTTTTGCTATTTTTAACCTATATTCATAAAGAATTCTGTGTTCTAAAGTAATCATTTCAATTTGTGATGTAATCTACTAGTGTATGTTCATTTCGGTACAATGTAGGAAAATATCAAATATTGATTAACTCATATAGTATTTTATCACGTTCAAAAATATCCACTGGATGTTGAAATAGTCATCAACCTGACTAATCCAATGGCTAGAGGTTTGGGCTATCCTAAGCAATAGACCAAATCTTGCTTATTCTATAATTTTATTAAAATTAATTTTGATTTAACTATTAGAAGAAAATTACGACATTTTTTTAATATTTTTTATTTTTTTATACTGTATCTATTTTCTTGATATTCTTTATCATAAAATTCCTCTACTATGTTGTTTGCTAACATTTCTTTTAAGATAATTTCTGCTTCATCAATAGGGATATCAAATCTTCTGTGAATATGTCGTGATGTTGTTGATTCGTTTTGTGTTGATCTGTTTTTAACAAACTCAAAAATTATTTTTTTTAGTTCTACCATTATTCATTCCAAACTGGTTGTGTTTTTAGCCATGTAATCAAATCTTTGTATAGTTTACTTTTTTGCATATTAAGAACTCCTATTTCTAAATTAGTTGTTGATTTGACTGTTTTTGAATATTTTTCATTAATTGCAAAAACCACTTTGTCTAAATACATCTCATCTTGCATTTCCTTTTTTGCTAATTCTTCTGATTCAGTCATGGCAAAACTTGCAAACAATACGCCATCTACCCAATATGCATTAGCTGAATCTAATGAAGACATCATTCCGATCAAATCATCCAGGCTTAGTTTTATTGTATCTCTAACATAGATTTTATCATATGGTTTGTAAACAAATTCTGTCATTACATTTGCTTTTTTTTGAGTTTAATGAATATTTGGAAATCTTATAATTGGTTTTTTGAAAATCATATTTATGGATAAAAAATCCGAAAACTCAAAT
>CALBNQ010000011.1 GCA_937896495.1 uncultured archaeon
ATAAAAAATAAATCATAAAAAAATTAAAAATAGCAGTGAACATCACACGAAATAGAATCAAAATAGGGATAACAGTAGAAATAATTCAAAAACAAGACCAACATACAAGGAATTTAACTAAAGGTATGGTGAAAAGAATTCTCACTTCAAGCAATGTTCATCCACATGGAATCAAAGTAGAATTAGAAAGTGGACAAATTGGACGTGTTCAGAACATTACAAAGTAAAGTTCAAATTTATTTTTTGGTGTTATCAGTTATTTTTTTTAATTCAGAAAGAATCAATACCAATATTTCTTTTTCTGTGAGTTTCAAAAGTTCTACTGTTTCATCCTCAGTAAACTTTATGTCTTCATTTATTTTTTCATACGTATCTAATTTAGTCATTAAATATTAAAAATTTAAGCATATTATTAAATTTGTCAAAAACATAAAAATTTTTTAAAAAATGATACACTCACATACAATATCAGATTTCACTTTGTAATTGTTTTAAAAAAGTTCTTAGAATTTTAGTTCTCTTTTTAGCCTCAATTTTTCCTGTTTTTGTGTTCATTAATATTTCTAATTTGAATAATTTTGCAAAAAAATGATCCACAGTCCAAGTCTTATCATCAGGGATTCTTTTTGAACAAAATGGATCATTAGTGTTGTAAAAAGATCTTTTCAATGAACCACCAGTTGCAAATACACGTGCAATTCCTATAGCACCAAGTGCATCAAGTCTATCAGCATCTTGAAGAATTTTACCTTCCATAGTATGAGGAATTTTCCTTTGAGAGAAACTATGATCACATATTGCATTGTATACTATGATAATTTCATCATCAGTAAAATCATATTTTTTAAGAATTGTTTTTGCTTTTTTTGCACTTTCAATGGATGCATTTACTGAGCGTTTATCGGATTTAGGATACGATACAATATCATGAAGTAGTACCGCACTTAGGACCAATTTTTTTGATGCATTTTCATTTTCTAAAATTTTTTGAGCATTAAGATACACCCTCATAATATGATCAAAGTCATGTGCAGGGTCATTTTTGATTGATTTTAGTACATCTTGTTTTATGGAATCAAGAACAGACATTTAAAATCTCCAAATTTTTGGTTTAACAAATTTTATTTTTCGTTCAGTTATTAGAAGAGTCCAGTTAATTGATGCAAATAAAATAATCACACAAATACCAATTCCGTCAATTAATAAAATCCCAGTTAAACGATCTTCAAATATTTCTAAAAACGGTGTTAAAACGGCATTTCCAAAATGAATCATAATAATATAAGATACAACTCTACCAAACCAAAATCCAACATAAATTCCAAAACTTTTGGCGCGCATTAAACCATAAGTGATAAACAACATATTGCTAGGTAAAGGAGTGGCTGCAAATAGAAACGACGTAATCAGATACCCATACCTTTTCTTGTTAAGGTAATTTCCAATAATATCAAGATTAGATTTTTGTTCTTCTCCAACAAATCTTCTAAATATTGAACTGATTCTTTTGAGAAAATATCTTCCGATGGTGGCTCCAGTTGCACCAACCATGGCTAAAAAAAGAATATTCAAAGATGGATCCAGTAGATAAAATGACGTTAGAACAATCCAGCTAGGTGGCATCAAAATTGGAGATACATTGACTCCAATTAGAACAAGAAAAATACCCAAATACGAAAATTTTCCAAAAATCTCAAAAATATCCAACATATTGCTAAAATAATGCAACGATTTTCGTTTCTAAACCCTTTGATCTCCAAAGAGATATGAAAAAATTATGATTTATGACAAAAAGTTGTGAAAATTATACATTTTTTGAAACAATGATCAATGATTGTATAAAATTGGATCAATCATGCAATATCTTTATAAGTAATTTAAACATATACGTAGTCGTGACTACAGAATCGTGGAAATGTTTCAGATGTAACCTTTCTTTCAAGGACGAAAACGTTGCAGAATTACACAAAGAGATTTCTGAGCATTCAGTTACTAAAGTAAAATCAATAATAGCATAATTTTTAAAAAATCTACAAAAATCAGCCAATTTTAAATAAATTTAGTGCAGAGGGTGGGATTCGAACCCACGAACTCCTAAGAGAAGGGATTTCCTATTTTGAGGATCTTGAGTCCCTCTCGGTTGACCGGGCTTCGATACCTCTGCAACAAGTTTCATCATTGACTGATATTTTTCAATTACTATTGGTAAAAAAAATAAAAAATGATCGATTAAACAAATCACTTTTTGACAAAGCTTATAATCGTGCTAATTTTCTCAAAAACATATGGCAGATTTCGTACCAATTTCAGAAGCAAAAAAAATGCGAAGTGGTGTAAATGTTGAAGCTGTAGTTAAAAGTAAACCAGATGCAAGAACTGTAAATCTCAAAAGTGGAGGAACAGTAGATGTCTGTGATGCAATAATTTCTACGGGTGATGGAGAAGATGAACAAATGAAATTAACATTATGGGGAGATGACATCAAATCAGTTAATGTTGGAGATACAGTTCGAATCACTAACGGATACACAAATGAATTCAAAGGAGAGGTTTCCTTAACCAAAGGTAAATTTGGTCAAATGGAAGTAAATCCTTAATAATTTCTTTTATTGTTTTACCGATTTTTTAAATCATTGAAAAATAAATTCACCAAATATTTTTTCATGATACCAGTAACAAGTTAAAAATCATAGGCAATGTATTTCATTATAAAAAAATTATAACAGATAAAACACCAGAGTCACCAGTATCATTTAAAGATATTTTTCACAATAGTGTTTCTTAAACCAATATCATAAATTTGAAAATTCAAGATGATTAATGAGATAACATCTAATATTCAAACAGAAATTTTCTTAAGCAGACATATCAAAATATTTGGAAATATTACAAGTATTTTATCATCAAGTTAATAATTATCTATTTCAATATATCGTGAAAACATAGCAATAGATAAAAATCCACACATGAAACAAAAACAAAATAACCAGTTAAGATAAAAAGATCATTAGAAATATGATCAGATTATCTAACAAAATGAAGTATTAAGAAATGATTAAATTTTGAAAAATGAAATGTAAGTACAAACATTATGAT
>CALBNQ010000012.1 GCA_937896495.1 uncultured archaeon
AGTCGGAGATAAACCAATTGGAGTAATTATTTCAAAAATGAGAACTTCTGCATTAGATAATATCTTACTAAATAGAAGTGGATTAGGAGAATCTGGTGAAGTATACATTGTAAATAGTGATTTTTTGATGTTATCTGAATCAAGATTTTTTAAAAATGCAGTTTTTCAACAAACAGTAGATACAACTGCTGTCCAAAAATGTTTCAATGAAAATCAAAACTATTTGGGATTTTATCTTGATTATAGAGGTGTACCGATTTATGGCTCTTCTTATTGTGCAAATGATTTAGGAATTGTTTTACTTGCTGAAATAGATACATCTGAAATTGAAAAACCAATAAATATTTTACAAGACAGAATTTTTCAAACAGGAATAATCATTACAGTAATAATGAGTATTGTCACTTTTGCTGTATCAAAAACAATTTCAAGACCTTTGATAAAATTAAGAAATGCTGCAAATAATATTGCAAGTGGAAATTTTGATGTAAGAACTAATATTAAAACAAAAGATGAGATTGGTGATCTTTCTATTGCATTTGATTTAATGGCACAAAAATTACAAGAATCATTAATTGAGATTAAAGAAAAAGAGGATGTAATTAAACAACAAGAAGATATTTTATTACAATTTTCTGATCGAAGTGAAAAGTATTGTGTTGGGATGATTGATATCATAAATTCCACAAAAATCTGTTCGAATCTTTCAAACTCAGACGCAAGTGAATTTTACAAAATTTTTATCAATTTTATGGGCTCAATTATTAGAAAATATGATGGAGTGGTTGTAAAAAATATTGGTGATGCACTTCTTTTTTCTTTTGCAGTTAACTTTTCTAAAGAAGAAGTAATATTAAAAAAATGTCTAGATTGTTGTTTAACATTAAGTTCAGAACATTCCAATCTTGTAGAAAAATTAGAAAAACAAAACCTACCTTCGATAAATTACAGAATAAGTGCAACATATGGAATGGTAAGAATAGCAAAATCTTCAACATCATCTGTAGATGATATTTTTGGAACTACAGTTAACAGATGTGCTAAACTTAATAGAAGTGCATCTGTTAATGGAATAGTTATCGGTGAAGATTTTTTTGATTTGGCAAAAGATTTTGATAGATTTATGTTTAAGAAAATAACTAATAATTTAATTTCATCAGAACATGATTATGTTGGATATAGTGTTGCAAAAAAGTCATTTTTGAAAAACAACTCTAATAGTCAAATAAGATAATTACACTTTAAGAATATGAGATTAATTGTTTTTCTTTCAATGTTGATTTTCTCATCATCAATTTCTTTCATATATGCTGAAGAATATATCATTGATATTCCATTTGGAGCATATAATCCTGAATTAAATACCCCTGCAGAAGTTTGGTATGATCCTCCTCAAATATTTGTCACTGTAGGTGATAAAATTACTTGGTATAATGATGATAGAGAAGGTCATACTGTAACTAGTGGAGATAGTCCTGGAAGATTTGGTTGGATGGATAATAAACAATTTGGAAATCCTGACGGGTTATTTGATAGTGGAAATTTTTCTCCAGGTCAATCATGGTCATATGAATTTAAAGAATCAGGCACTTTTTCTTATTTTTGTATTATTCATCCTTGGATGGAAGGAATTGTAATCGTTGAAAAAAAAATTCCAGATTTTCCTCATGATCCAACAGGTAAAAAATTAGAATTCCCACTTTTACAATATACACCAGATCATAATATTGAAGTAAACTTATCATGGGATCCACCTGTACTCAAAACACATGAAAAAATTCAATTTGTATATCAATTCTATGATCCTACAACAAATTCAAATCTTGCAAAAATGAATTATGACTTTACCATTTTTCAAAATGGAAGAGAAATTTTTCATGATACAGGTATAAGTCAAATTGGTGGCGATTACAGAAATTTTGTCTTTACTGATTCCGGTTCAATCATTATTAGAATCGATGGAATTCATTCATCTTCATTATTAGCTGAAGAAGGTGTAACTGTATTTGGTGAAATTAAAAATAAACAACAACGTTCAGTGGATTTTACAACTGTTGTCTATGATAATCCTGAAAAAACAACTCATGAGACTTTTCATATTAAACCTGCTCAGAGATTAACAATTTATTATGAATTAATGATATTTATCATTCTTATTCCAGCAGTTATGTTTATTGTAGCACTATTTTGGCTAAAGAGAAAACCAAATACACCAGAATCAAAATCTAGTGCCATTTAACTACAAAATAATAAAAAAGAAGTAAAAATTGATTGAACTAATCTAATCGATTAATTCAGTCCAACCTTTAACGAAGACTGAGTCTTTATGGAGTGGAACTGGTTGTCCAACTGTAAAGTCCATTGGTCTCATCCAAAAGATTGCTTTAGTTGGGCATACACCGATGCATGCACCATCTGTAATACATCTCTCTGGATAAAATACAAATGCTTTACCTCTCTTCCAGCCTTCGACTGGTTTTACTCTAAGGACATCTGGACCAAGAGTTGTACAGATTTCTACACAAAGTGCACATCCGATACACATCTGTTCACTGATGTCTGGAAGTATTGCTACTGGCATTATGAAATCATTCCTTAATTCGATACTTATAACATTTATCTAAAAATCATGAGCTATAACGGTGTTTGAAGATATGATCGCATAAAAATAGAAATTATTTCGTTTCGATTTTGAAATTTTTCACTTTTGTCTTATCGACATTAGAAATTATTATTTTTTCTTCAATTTTTTTAAGATAAAATATTCCTGTTTTTTCTGATTTGATAATTTGTTTACCTCCAGGCGATATCACCCATTCATCATTTTCTTTTTTTCTTACCATTCCAGTAACAATAATTGTTGAATCACTGTTTTTTCCTAGAGATCCAAGTAGCATAATGCACGAATTAATGAATCTAACAGACTCTAAATCATCAAAAATATTGTAAATCCCATTAAATGAGTCAATTATTACGAGAACTTTCTCTTTTGATGTTTTAATGATAATATCTGATAATTTCTTTCTCCAATTCTCTTTATCTGGATTTAGAATGAGCAAATTATCTTTCCTTT
Source organism: uncultured archaeon (assembly GCA_937896495.1). GTDB lineage: Archaea > Thermoproteota > Nitrososphaeria > Nitrososphaerales > Nitrosopumilaceae > Nitrosopumilus. Next base: position 3,074 of record CALBNQ010000012.1, read on the forward strand.
GAATCATCCCAGATTCCACATATCCTGTATAAAGTAAATCCATATCTACAAAAATTATTGAATTTTCTACAGAATTGATCAATCTATTAAGAAATTCTGTTTTATGAAAAGGTTCTGAACATAATAGAATACTTGGTACATTTTTTTTAAATTCATTTTGAATATGTATTAAATTATTATCTAAAACCCACTCAGGACTTTTATCCAACACAACTTTAGCATTTTACAGATATAATAATGAATTTAGAATCAAAAGATATTTCTGATGATTTCCCTATATCAGACAAAATTTATCTAAATAATGCATCTGTATCCCTTATGCCTTTACAGAGTATTAATGCTATGAAAGATTTTCTGATTTCATACAATTCGATTGGTCCTGATTCAAAAGATTCGGAATCATTTGTTACTGAGAAATTAAGAAATGTAAGAAAAATAATTTCCCAAATAATTTCTTGTCAACCCGATGAAGTAATTCTTACCCAAAGCACAACTGATGGAATTAATTTTGTTGCAAATGGATTATCATTTAATGATAAATCAAATATTATTATACGTGGAATGACACACGAACATCATTCAAATTTTTATCCTTGGATCAAATTAAAGGAAAAAATTATAATCAAAAATTTACCTATAGATAAAAACGGTTTTTTCAAACTAGATGATTTAGAATCTTTTATTGATAATGAAACAAAACTTGTGGCACTAAGTCACGCTTTGTATAATACAGGTTCTATTTTACCTGTAAACAAAATTGGAAAAATCATTAAAGAAAAATCATTATTTTTTCTTGATGCAGCACAAACAATTGGATGTATAGGTGATATCGATGTTTCTAGAATTAATTGTGATTTTATGTCATTTAATGGTTCAAAATGGTTGTGTGGTCCTATGGGTACTGGTTTGTTTTATTGCAATCGAAAATCAAGTCAATTGTTAGAACCACAAACAATTGGTGGTGAATCTGCAATTATTTATGATGAAAATAAACTTGCTTTCAAAGAAATACCTGATAAATTTCAAACTGGTTTTAGAAATTATGTTGGAATTGTAGGATTGGCATCATCTGCACATTATTTACAAAAATTTGGTATGAAAAATATCCATAAAAAAAATCAATACCTTTCAAATTTATTTCGAGAAGAATTATCAAAAATTAAAAATATTATTTTGTATGGACCAGAAAATCCAAATGATAGAACTAGCATTATTTCTTTTAATATTAAAGGATATGATGCACAACAATTAGTTGACAAACTTGAGAAACAGAATATTATTTTGGCTGTAAGAGAAATTTCTAATACAAAAATTGTAAGAGCTTCACCTCATTTTTTTAACACAGAATCTCAAATTATTCAGGTAGTTGACACAATAAAGAAATTATAGATTTTCTTGTTCTTCAATAACCATCATAGTTAATGTTGATTGAATTTTACTAATCTTTCTAATTTTATTTGTAATTATTGCACGTAATTTTTCAGCATCATCAGAAATCAATTTTAATACAATGTCATACACACCGTAAACCCCTTGAACTTCATAGGTTATACTCTCGTCTGCAAGAAGTTGTTTTACTTCATTGATTATTGATTCATCTGAACCCAAATCTGAATTCAATAAAACATACGCAATAGGCACACGAAAATTCTCATCAATGAGTATTTAACTTTTGATGATTAAAAAACTGATTAATTACTAATTGGGTTCTATTGATGTGAAAGTAATCGATCTGACACTTACAATATCTGAATCTATACCAAGTTTTCCTGGTTCTCCAAAACCACAATTCATCAATTGGTCTGATATTGAAAATGATGGATACAATCTTGAATTATTATTTTTAAGCTCACATACTGGAACTCACTTAGATGCACCTTATCATTTTGCAAAAAACGGAATTAAAATCAGTGAAATACCATTAGATAGATTATTGGGAAATGGTATTTTGATTAAACTACAAAAAACTGTGAATACACCCATCACAAAATCTGATATTATTTTATTTGAAAAAAACAATCATAAAATTCCTAACCACTCTTCTATCTTTTTTTATACTGGATGGCAAAAAAATTTAAAAAGAAATAATTATTTTACAGAAAATCCTGGATTGGATTTATCATCAGCTAAATATCTTGCGTCAAAAAAAATAAATTTGATCGGAATTGATTCTCCAAGCATTGATCTTGGAAAAGATGATTCATTTAGTGTTCATAATATTTTATCACAAAACAATATTTTGATCGTAGAAAATTTAACAAATCTAAATAAAATCCCAACAAAAAAATTCAATTTTACAATTTTACCATTAAAACTTAAAGATGCTACTGGTTCTCCCGTACGAGCAGTAGCTTCAAAATTTTACTCTTAAATTATTTCGTAATGCTAAAAATAGGTAAACATTGAACAGATTTTATGAGTAAGCCTGGGAATATTTGGAGAAAAGTTCATGGTAAAATTACAAAGAAACCTACGAATTTTTCATGGCTGATTGATCAAAAACTTGCAGGGTGTGGATTTCCTACAAGCTTTGATGAGTTCAATTGGCTTTTAGATAAAGGTGTTACATCAATTGTAACTATGACTGAGAATTCTTTACCTAATAACTGGACTGAAAAGATTAATTATTTGCATGTACCGACACCTGATTTTCATGCACCAGATATGGATGAAATTAATTCAGCAGTAGAATTTATTCATGAACAAATTTCTGATAATCAACCTGTAATGGTTCATTGTGCAGCAGGTTTGGGACGGGCTGGAACAATTCTTGCATGTTATTTTGTAAAATATAGAAAATTTACAGCAGATGCAGCAATAAAAAAAATCAGAAGTGAAAGACCTGGTTCTATTCAATCTGACGTACAAGAATTAGCTATTAGCTTTTTTGAAAAACATATAAAAAATTAGTTATACAAATTCTGAAACTAATTTTCCATCAATAATTTTAATTTTCAAAGTTTTGTTCTCCTGAAAATATAATGTTAATTCATCTCCTGCATCAGAATCTTCTACTTTAACAAGTTCTGATAATTTGATTGCATCATATTTTTCCATTTCGTTCACCTATTCTGGAATTGATACTGTCTCAATTTTTCCATCAACTGCTTTAATGAATAGAAATCTATTATCTTTAAGAATAAATGTAATTCCACCTTCTTTATCTGGTTCTTCAACTTCAAGTATTGGTTGTCCTAAAAGACCATCATATTTTGCCATGTTGTTTCATTCAAAAAGTTCCTTATATCCCTAATTGATTATAATCTCAATTTCATTAGAACCATTTTTTACATTCCCTGGTTCTGTATAGTCATGTTTTTGCCAAGACGCAAATACTTCTGAACCAATTTTGTGATTACCTTTTCCTAAATCTGATGCTTTGAAAACAAATTTCTCATTAAAATCAAATAATTCTTCTCTTACATCCTCTTCGGTTAATCGTATAAACGGTTCAAAGTTTTTTGCAACTTGAACCCATATCCTTCTATCTTTCATTGGATTGACCAGTTTTGGATTACGAGTCCAAAAAATAGATGCTTTTCTATATGTGTCAATTGTCCTACCGAGTTCTTTTTTCCTGAACCCGCCTGATGTTAATTTAACACCATATTTCATCTTAAATGATGCATCATAGTTATTGTATGCTTTAGTCCAATTTGCCTCATTAAATGCATCTCTGAGGTCTCCTTCAACTGAAAATTGGACATTAATCTCTATATTTTCATCAGATGAATATTCATCCTTAGATTTTACTAATTTTATATCTGAAATACGACTTTCTCCCATTTCTAACTGATCATCATGATTTATATCCACAATAAGTGTTTTTTTGGATTACATGAACGTTCAAGTAATAAATTCTGAATCAAAAGAAATGAGTCTTTCAATGAAAGATGCTGACATAGGAATACTGTATGTTATCCAACATGAGCTTTTAAAACAATCAAGTGTGGATTTTGCAGGTGTAATTGTAAAACATCCTTTAAAAAATGAAATTTGGATGAGAATTACTTCTAACTCAAAACCATTAGGCGAAATTAAAAAAGCAACAGATTCAGCAATTAAAACTTCTGAAGAATTCAAAAAATTAGTAAGTTCAAAAATTCAGGTAAATTAGATTGAAGTTTTGCCCCAAATGTGAGGTTAAATTAAAAAAGAGTGATTCTGGCCTTCAATGCTCTAAATGTGGTTATATTGAAGGAGAAAAAATAACACAAACAAAAAAAGTTGTTCAAGAAGAAGAACCTGATTTTTCACTTCTTACTTTTGAAGGAAATGAAGGAGAAGAATCAAATCCCACAATTAAAATGGATTGTGAAAAATGTGGTCATGATGAAGCTGTTTGGTGGATGTTTCAGACCAGAAGTGCAGATGAACCTACTACAAGGTTTTACCGTTGCCAGAAATGTAAATACACCTGGCGTGATTACACATAACGTTTAACTTGAACTTTGAGTCACAAAAATTGATTTGACTTTTGAAGCAAAAACAAGTGGTTCAGATGATCTAAAAGCAATCATATCTGCTATTTCTACACTTGTTGAAGAGGCAACTTTTGTCGCAACAGCTGAAGGTATTTCTTTTAGAGGAATGGATCCTTCACATGTTGCATTAATTGATATTTCTTGGCCAAACTCTGCATTTGAAAAATATGAATGTGATAGTGATATTAAGTTTGGAGTTAGAATAGATGAGTTTTCAAAACTCATCAAAAGAGCAGACAAAAAAGACAGTATTGAAATTAGTATTTCTGATCAAAATATGTTGCTTGTTACTGTTGGAAAAAATAAAAAATACAAAATGCGTTTAATTGAAAGTTCTGCTACAGATACCCCATTACCAAAAATTCCATATGATTCAAAAATTATTTTGTCGTCTTCAAAATTTGATAAAATTTTAGGTGATGTACAAGTTGTTTCTGATTATTTAACAATTCAAACAACTGGCTCAAATGCAGATTTTTCAGGTAAAGGTGATTCAGGTGAAGTTGTAATTGATTTAGAAAAAGATGATAAAGATATTGATGAAATCTCATCAAAAGAGGATAGTATTGGGACTTATAGTCTTGAATATCTAAACCCAGTTGTTAAAGCAGTAGGCTCAAATGCTGGTTTAATTACGTGTGAATTTTCTAGTGCAAAACCTCTAAGAATTGAATTTAAAGTAGCAAATATTGGTAGAATCCACTTTTATCTTGCTCCACGCGTAGAAAGTTAAAGCATTTAAAGATTAAAAAATTCAAGTATTTTGAATTGAGACTTGTAATAAAATATGGTGGAACATCAATTTCTACTGCAAAAGATATCAAAGCAATAGCAAAATATCTTAATTCTTTATCAAAGAAAAATCAAACCATAGTTGTTTGTTCTGCAATGAGTGGAACAACTGATGATTTAATTGAAATATCTGAATCAATAAAAAAAGAAAACAAGTCAAAGGGTGAACAACTAGCATCGAAAATTATCAATAGACATAAACAACTAGCAAAACAACTTATCAAAAAATCTGATGTACAAAAAAAATTACTTAAAAAACTAGATCAAGATTTTTCAGAACTTCTTGCATTAATAGATGGAATGGTGTTACTAGGTGAAGTAACATCAAGATCCATGGATTATTTAATTTCATTTGGTGAAAGATTATCGATAAAATTAATATCATCAGCACTTAATGACTTAGGCAAAAAATCAATCCCTCTTACTGGAAAGGAAATAGGAATTGTTACTAATTCAAATTTTGGTGAATCAAAACCATTGATGGATACAACAAGATTGAGAACATCAAAGATTGTAGATGCATTATTTTTAAAGAAAACAATTCCTGTTGTAGGTGGATTTGCTGGTGCAGATCAACATGGACATGTTACTACTTTTGGTCGAGGTGGTTCTGATTACTCTGCAACAATTATTGGTTCTTCAATTAAAGCAGATGAAATTTGGTTAATGAGCGATGTAGATGGATTAATGACTGCAGATCCTAAAATTGTAAAAAATACAAAATTACTCAAAGAGGTTTCATATGTTGAAGCAATTGAGATGGCTTTGTTTGGTGCAAAGCAAATTCATCCACGAACATTTGAACCTCTACTTACAAAGAAAATACCAATGAAGATAAGAAATTCATTTAATGTGAAAAATGAGGGAACCTTAGTATCTTCATCACCTTCAAAAATTGTAAAAAATACTGTAAAGTGTGTTAGTTATGTCAAAAATAACGGTTTAATCGATATTAGAGGTAGTAGTATGGTTGGTAATCCTGGTACTGCAGCAAAAATATTTGAAACATTAGCTAAGGCTGGAATTAATGTAATGATGATTTCACAAAATCCATCAGAATCTAGTATTACTATAGTTGTAAAGAATACTGATCTAGATAAAGCAACAAGTTCTCTTGAGATGGAATTATTAGGAAAAACAATAAAAAGATTGGAGATTACTACTGATGTAGCAATAATTGCTTTAATTGGATCAGGTATGCGAGGAACAGTTGGAGTTGCATCAAAAGTTTTCACTGCAATTCAGAAAAATAAAGTCAATGTATCTATGATTACACAAGGTTCATCCGAACTTAATCTTGCATTTGTTGTAAAAAATTCTGATGCAAATTCTGCAGTTCGTGCATTGCATAATGCATTTACACTAGATAAAATACACTAAAATAAAATCATTTAAAGTAATCATTTTAATCAAATTTATTGAAAAAATTATTATCTGTACTAATAATTGGAATTTTTGTAACAAGTTTAATTTCAATCACTTCAATTTCTGATCAATTTGTTGATGCTGGTTCTAGGAAAAAAATTCATTTTACTCAAACAATAACATCTTCACAAGATCCTGGTCAAGGACATCAAAATCATCAATTGTCCTTAATTCTTCCCCCAAACAAAGGAACTCTTTATGATGGTTCGATGACATTTACATCCAGTGAACCTGTCCAAATAGTAGTTTTACATGAAATTGATTCACATGAAGTAAAAGGTCAACCTACATGGACTGTTGATGGAAATACAATCTATGGATTATCTTTGATTGATTTAGAAAAAAATTCTGGTTCTTTTGAATTCACAGGTTCTGCACTTGCATTACATTCATCAAATTCAAAAAAATTCACTTCAACTGTAAGTGTTGATGGTTGGATTCGTGGATTACCAATTGATGTTATTTCACAAAAAATTGAATTAGAAAAGAAAGAATCATCATCACTACTTTCTAGAACACATATTCCGGCTACAATTCCTATGCATAAAGGAATCTATAATGGAAATCAAGTTCTTTACATAATCACTGATAGTAGTGATAAGGATTATGCACAAATTATTACTGAAAAACAAGGTTGGAATGTTGAACTTTCAACGATTATTTCTGATGTACCAAATGATATTCTTGGTAAATTATTTGTCTTCAAAAATGGAATTAAAGGAGATGGTATTTTTGGATTTCAAAGTGAAATAGTTTCAAGTACCCCCTCACAAGAATCTGAATATATTGCATTAACTTCTGTAGTCGAAGTTACTTGGAAAAAAGGACAAAAAGAAATTTTATTTGAATCATCTGAAGAAATAATTACTGCAAAAGAAAATGGAAGAATTGAATTTAATGAAATAGGTGTTGTTCTAAATACACCTCAAATCGTTTGGCCTGATGGACAAATGAAAGAATTTTCTGATAAAACAATTACTGATAAAATATCATATGATGAGGGACAAGTTGTAGAAATTAATGAAGACGATCTTACTGTAACTTTTGTAGCTCATAGAGGTTGGGGACCTGATGGTAGAACCATTTACTATATTGTAACTGATGCAACACCTTCTGGACCTGCAAAAATGATGGGAATTGTATCATCACCAAAATTATCAAATTTAACTACACATTCATCAACAATTGATTTGTTTCAATTCAAAAATGGGATTAAAGGTTCAGGGCTATTAGGATACCAAGCAGGAATTGCTTCAGCTTCACTTGATGATAAAAATTACAGTCCTATTTGGAGAATATCTTTAGTAGATTGGAATAATGAAAATTCAGCAAAAATTCTTGAAACTATATCTGATATTGATTCATTTCGTGAAAATGATTTACTATCTGTAAGTATTGCACGACCAATGAATAATGATTATGTAGTTAATTTTCCATTTATTGATCCTTTTCAATAATCATTTCACTAAACGGATAAATTACTTAATAAAAATTTAATTTTTGAATTGGTTGGAAAACTTTACATCGTTGGTGTAGGTCCTGGCAGTAATGATCACATGACATTTCGAGCAAAAGAAGCAATTATTGAAAGCGATACAATTGTTGGTTACGAAACTTATGTGAATTTGGTTGCTGATTTAATTAAAGGAAAAACAATTCATAG
>CALBNQ010000013.1 GCA_937896495.1 uncultured archaeon
CATCAAAAATTATTTGATCATAAATTTCATCACAAATAATATACAAATTATTTTGATTTGCAACATCAACTAACTCTTTAAGGGATTTTTCATTAAAGACAACTCCTGTTGGATTATTAGGACTGATTAGACATATTGCAACAGTTTTTGAAGTGATTTTAGATTTGATATCATCAATATCAGGTGTTGAGTTATCCAAGTCAACGGCAAATTCTACAGGAATACCACCATGTAATCTTACATAAGATGCGTATGGTGGATAATATGGACCAGGAAGTAGTACCTCATCTCCATCTTCTACAATTGAAGAGATGACCATGTCAAGTCCTTCAGAAACCCCATTAGTTACTAAAATATCATCTGCACCAATTGAGAGACCTTTGTTGTTTTCTTTTTTTGCAATCTCCTGCCTTAATTCCAAAAGACCTTCAGATGAGGAATAGAAATTTTCACCTTTGTTAATTGCATCAATCAAAGCTTGTTTTACATTGTTTGGAGGTTGAAAACCAAATTGTACAGGATCACCGATATTGAGATAATCAATATCCATTCCGGTTTGTTCTACTTTTCTTGCAGCTAAAACAATGTCTCTGATTGCATATTCAACACCAGCTACTTTTTTTGATACTTTCAAAGTATCTAGACAGATATTTAGGCCTGTTAAAATCTTATTTGTTTGGACTCGTTGCACAGTCTGGATAGTGCGAGCGGCTTCGAACCGCTAGGTCGAGGGATCGAAGCCCTCCGAGCCCTTTAGATTATTTTATTAAGAAAATAATTTTCCACTTGATATAATGAAAATTTCACTATTTAAAATTGGAATTATTCTAGCAATAATAGGGATTTTTTGGATTGGTGTGATTTTTGTAGAGAGTGAAAAAATACAACATTCAAGAATATTGGAACAATCTAGTTTTTTTGAGTTGAAATCGGAATTCCTTGGTGAAGATATTGGATTTTACAAAGTCTACATGCCTGAATTTACAGGCGAGGAGATATTTGTACAGATTTTAGACCCAAAAAATAATGTAATTCAAGAAGAGAGAATTCAAACAAAGATGTCGGTGGGATATTTTGATTTTAATCATAGTGGGGCACATACAATTAAGATTACAAATATTTCAACAAATCAAATTAATTTACAAGTAGAATTTGGAGATACAAGTTCTCAAGAGATGATTACAGCAGGAATGTTAATTCTTGTAGGTGCGGTAATCATCATAGCAATGTCGTATTTTAAAATAAAAAATTACAAAATAGAACAACCAGATGAAAATATTTCATAAACTGGAATACATTGAATGGTATGTCCAATTATTAGAAATAAATTAAAAACTAACCATGTAGTAAAGAACAAAAATGTAATGATTGAAAAAGGAAGTAATACTTTGAGTTTTGTGTGTTCTCTATTTTTTAAAATTAGTAATCCGCCTAAAGATGCAAGAATTAATCCTAATTCAAGTGGTTGATGAGACCAAGAGATTAGTCCATCAATTCCAAAGAGATCATGAGATAAAGAATCTCCAAATCCTGAAATAATTTGTATAATAGAACCTACCATGACAAGTTTAATTCCAGTCTTAAGAGATTTGTGAATTGATTTTCTAATAATTAGTATAATTCCCATTATTGCAGCACATGTAGTCATAGAAACTCCAGTATACACAATAATGTGAGAAGTGCTCCAGAAAAATTCAGGTTCTTTTTGAAGATGAGAAATTGCATCCCAAAATCCTGCTGAAACAACTACAACAGGGCCAATTACTGCTAAAACAGATATAAAAGAAACTAATGAACTAGATTTGGTTAAAGATGAATTAGATAATCTTTGAAGTAATTTCATTTTAATTTTCTATTAGAATCGAGGTATTTGAAATATTGGAAATTTATCAATTAATGAAATTAAACATAATGACAAAATTTAATGAATTAACTATATTAGATGAAACAACCTGAGAATAATATGAATCCAGGAATAGGCCTTATGAAAAGGCGATTAGAAAAAGAAAAAGATGCAATTGCACTTGCAGTATCAGGAATTGCAAAAAAATTTGATGTGAAACCTGATGAAATTAAAACACTAGAGACAAAATATGACATAGATTCAGGAGACTGGTATGTTGCATTAGGATGGGAGGAAAGGAAATCAATAGTTCAGATGGATTCAGTGTTAGGAACAATAACTGAAATTAAAGAAATTTAAATTTCAAGGGATTTTTTGAATAATTATGAATAGTGCAATAGTTCTTGGTGGTTCACGGGGAATTGGAAAAGCGATTTCCAATACATTAAAAACAATAGATATTGATGTCTTTGCAGCTTCAAAAAAAGACATC
>CALBNQ010000014.1 GCA_937896495.1 uncultured archaeon
AGATTTGCCATGTTGTTGCGAAAATATTCTCTATATAAAAATCCACAGGTAGAAGAATTTTTAAATTGATTTTTTACCCATATGATTCGAATTTAATTCCAAAACTTCCATCAGATTTTTTTTCATGCTCTGTGACGAATCCTCTTGAAGCAGTTGAATCAATTACACCATCAATTGTACCTTGATATCCACAAATGTATATGATTGAATTCTCGGGAGTTATTTCTTCACCTGCCATTTCATCTATCGGTGATAATCCTGTTTTTTTATCTACTTTGAAAAATGATTCTACTCTACCTACGTGACCATTCCATGATCTGTTGAAAAATTCTTTTGGTCTACTGATTGCAGCTCTATATCTGAAATTCCATTCCTCTTTTCCTCTTTTTTCACTTTCTAATTCTAAATCTGTCAAAAATCTTTTGTAACTTAATTCATCGACATAACTAGCACCATGCAATACAATGACTTCTCTTTTGTCGTTTGTATCGTGGAAATGTTTTGCAAATGCAATAAATGGTGCAAGTCCAGTTCCTCCTCCAACACAAATTACTCGTCTATTGTCTTTTTCATCATTGTGCAATGTATCGCTGATTTGTAATGCAGTTCCACTAGGATCTCCTAAATACACTTCATCACCAACACTTGAATAGAATAATTCAGTTGTTACACGACCTGGAAGTGGTTTTCTAACCCATCTAATAACAAATTCAAAATAATCTCTATTTTCTGCATGTGATGCAATAGAATATGCACGTCTTACAATTTTCTTTTCAGCAGGAATGGGAAGACCAATTGTTAAAAATTGACCTGTCTGATATTCGGGCATTCCTGTTTCTGGAACTAATCTAATAACTACAAGATCTTCTTTTAGTAATTCCCTGTAAATTATTTTAGCTTTAGTTTCAGTTACCATACAAGAAGTTTTTTCTTGACTTTGGTTAAATATATTTCTCTTACAAATTATCTATAATTCAATTTGTGATGTCATCTCATCTAGAATTTTTTGGTTTGCAGCTACAATAAAAGATACTCTAGTAGAATAACTAAGATCTGCATCTAATGGATTAAGGTTCTCATCTACAATTATTCCTCCTGCTTCTTTTACAATTATGTATCCTGCTGCAATATCTTGTATTCTGATTTTATTTCGTAAATCAATAAAAACATCCATCATGCCTCTTGCAAATAATGCCATTTCTAATGCATTAGCTCCAAAGTGTCTCGTATGTTCATGATTTTTGGAAATTGGTCCTAATTTTTTTAACAAATCTATTGATGCTCCTGATGTGTTAATTCCTATAATTTTATAGATTGGCTCTTTATCGTGAACTTTGATTCTTTTTTCATTCAAAAAAGAACCTTTATCTTTTGAAGCCCAGTACATCTCTCCATTTGAAAGATTTGTGATAACTCCATCTGTAATCGAACTAAGATTATTTTCTGTTGCAAATGCAAGTGAACTACAAAAAAATGGAATACCTCGAACTGCATTTGCCGATCCGTCTATTGCATCCATTATTACAAATCCTTTAGATTTTTTTGATAATTCTACTCTACCACATTCTTCACCTAAAACAACACACTCAAAATTTATTTCTTTAAGAAAATCTAATA
>CALBNQ010000015.1 GCA_937896495.1 uncultured archaeon
GTATGGAATAACATTTTCATATGGACAAAAAGCAAACATGGAAATTGCTGCTGCAAAGTCTTTTGCAAAAAAATTAAAGTTGAAACAACACAAAATAGTTGATATTGGTTTTATGAAAGATTTGTATGGTGATTCAAATGTTTTAACAAGCAAAAAAAGAAAGATACCTAACAAATTTGAGTATTCAATCGTAGTTCCAATTAGAAATGCAGTATTTTTATCAATAGCATCAGCGTGGGCATTTACACTTAGTGCTTCTCTTGTAGTATACGGTGCTCATACAGGGGATACACATTATCCAGATTGTAGACCAACTTTTGCAAAAAAATTAGAATCTGCATTTAATCAAGGAGAAATTGATGGAATAAATTCAAAATTACGTAAAAGTATTAAAATTTGGTCACCATATAGAGAAAAATTAGCAAAAAGTGATTTATTAAAATCTGGAATTAAAGTTTTAGGAGATTCCATTTTTAAGACTTGGAGTTGTTATACAAATAAAAAATTCCATTGTGGTATATGTGAGTCATGTAACAACAGAAAAATTGCATTTACAAAAGCTGGAATTAAAGATAAGACAAGATATCTTAAATGAATTTAATAACCATTACGAAGAAATTTTGTTAAAATAATTCGTCTTAGTCCTACATACCAAACAAGAAAGAAAATTCCCATATTACCTATGAATAGATAATTTTGAATTTCAGGAGTCAATCCTTCAATAGAATCAGTGATTTCTCTAGAAGCTAACAATGAAACTGCAATAACAATTACACATTCAATTGCATACCACGTCCAATGAGGCCAAGATTCTTTTGGAATGTGAATATTTGGATGTACTCCCATGTTAATTATCAAAAATTTTGATTATTTAATTTTTCAGTATTATCTAAATGAAAGGATCTGAAGTACGTTTTCTAATCAGAGTCATTATGCCTTGTTTTTCATCCTTATTTTCATAAATTCCTCTAAATGCTGATGAAGACAGAGTTGCATCATTTCTAACACCACGCATTTTCATACATAGATGTTCAGCATCTGCTAATACTACAACACCTTTTACTCCTTGAGAAAATAATTCATCTGCGATATTTTTTGTTAATCGTTCTTGAATTTGTAATCTTTTTGAATATTTTTCAACCAATCTTACAAGTTTTGATATTCCAAAAACTCTACCATTTGGTGAGTAAGCAATGTGAATTTTTCCAAAAAATGGTAACATATGATGCTCACACATTGAATAAAACTGAATATCACGTGCAATAACTACATCAGAATCTTCTGAAAATTGAACAGCAAGTTCTGAATCAGAATCGTATCCACCAAAGATTTCTTTATACATATTTGCTATTCTTTCAGGAGTTTCCCGTAAACCTTCACGAGTTGGATCTTCTCCTACTTCGATGATCAATTCTCTTACAAGTTTTTTTACACGATCTTCATCCATGTTATTATTAACAAATTTTTCTAGTATTTGAACCTAATTAGATTTTTAGGCTTATGTTAATCTAAGGTGCACCAATAAATTTGTGTAATTGGGGAACAACCTTGACATTTATGTAATGTGGATATACAATATCATATAATTCTAGTAAAAGATCTAATGATGGTTCTGAAATACCATAACTTGGTTGAATAATAAAT
>CALBNQ010000016.1 GCA_937896495.1 uncultured archaeon
TCACTAACATTTTTCCAGTTCTAGCTGAAGTTGTTCTGTAAACTTGGGAATTATCTTGATTCATTTCATGTATCTCCTAGTGTGATGGATTCCTTGCCTCAAATGGATAGTAATACTTTCCGCCCACACCAAATGGGTCGTCGGTATCTGCTAGTTTTCCTTTTCCTGCACTGTGAATTATGTTTGCAAGGAAGATTACCATACTGACACCAATAATCATTGCACCTATTGATGCAATTTGGTTCATAGCAATCCATTCTGGGATTGGAGGATAATCGAAAACTCTTCTTGGCATTCCATACAAACCAAGAACGTGTTGTGTAAAGAAAACCAAGATGGTTCCAATAAAAGACATAATAAAGTGAATCTTTCCTAATGCCTCATTATACATTCTTCCTGTCACATATGGATACATGTAATACATAAATCCAAATGAACCAAATGCAATAGTTCCCATTACAAAGAGATGGAAATGGCCAACTACCCAATATGTATCGTGAGTTGTAAAGTCTAATGGCATTGCAGCATTTGCTACACCGCCTGCACCTGCAGAGAAGAATAATGCAATTCCACCTACTGCCCACATCATAGGAGTTGAGAATTTAATTCTACCATTCCACATTGTTGCAACAAAGTTGAAAACGTGTAATGCAGATGCTGGTACTGCTGCAAGAGTTCCTACCATAAAGACTGTTTTTTCAGTGAAGGACATTCCAGTTGCATACATGTGGTGTGCCCATGATGAGAAACCAACTATGGATAATAATACAAATGCGAAGATACCAGAATTATAACTATGAATAGGTTTTCTAGAGAACCTTGGAATTATTTCATACATCATACCGATTGCTGGAATTACCAATACATACACTTCAGGATGGAAAGTGAACCAAAACAAGTGTGCATATGCAATTGGATCTCCACCCATTGCAGGATTGAAAAATCCAGTAACACCTAATCTATCTGTTAAAAGCATCAATAATGCTGCTGCAAACGTTGGGATTGCAACTAGGATAATTAATGATGATGATAAAAATGACCAAGCCAATAATGGAACTTGTCCAATTGACATGTCAGGATGCTTACATTTGAGAATTGTCACAATAAAGTTAATTGCACCAAGAACTGATGATATACCTAAAATCTTTAATCCAAAAATCCACATGTCAGCTGCTGGACCTGGGGCGCTAATGATAGAGTAAGGTGGATTTGCATACCAAGAAAAATCTGCAAAACCTAACCAAATGAGTGCACCTCCTGGCGGAATCATCCAGAATGCAAGTGCATTTAATTTTGGATAAGCCATGTCTTTGTATCTGACCATAATTGGTACAAAGTAGTTACCAACAGATGATGCAAAAGGCAAGATAAACAAAAAGATTAATGTCGTTCCATGAACTGTGAAAATTCTGTTAAATGTCATAGCATCACCAATGATTTGTGCACCAGGTAAGAATAATTCTGCTCTAATGATTAATGCCAATGCACCACCTAAGAATAAGAATCCTATAGACAAAATCAAGTACAATAAACCTACATCAGTATGATGTGTAGAGAACATAATTTGCCATATTGGTCTTGGCTTTTGTAATTCTAGAACCATTAGTTAATCTCCTCGATTATATTTTGTGATAAAAGCGTTGTTAAGATTGTCAATGTGTTGGTTCCTCCACAATTAATGTTCCTCTCATATTATAATGAATTAATCCACAATATTCTCTACATTGAATGTCATGAGTTCCTGGTTGATCGGGTGCAAACCATACAGTATTTACTCGACCAGGAACTGCATCCATCAATACAACATAATCATGAATATTAAATGAATGAATTACATCTGTTGAATGAATTTCGAATTTGTAAGCTTTTCCTGCTTCGACATGTAACTCACCAATTTCTTTAGTTCCATCTTCATGCTCAAAAGTCCAGAACCATTGTTGTCCAACTACTTTAATAATTTCAGCATCAGCAGGAACATGTTCTACTAGTCTTTCAGCTTCCCATGCTTCTGCACCTACCCAGCACATTAACGCAATTACAACACCAACGTAAATCCATTCAGGCCAGTTAGAATGTCCACTCAATTTTACCAATCCGTTCCTTCATAGGGAGTTGGTTTTGCTTTTGGATGAGATTCCCTAAATCTCCAAACTTGCCAAATAATAGTACCAGAGACTACAGCACCTACTACAAATGCAATAGTCATCATTCTAAAGAACAAATTCCAAATTATTGCCCTACGATCAAGGTATTCTC
>CALBNQ010000017.1 GCA_937896495.1 uncultured archaeon
TACGTTTTGGAGCTGCTTTACGTTTTGGAGCTGCTTTACGTTTTGGAGCTGCTTTACGTTTTGGAGCTGCTTTCTTTGCAGCATTTTTCCTTCTAGTTGCTGCAGCTTTTCTTTTACGAGAAGCTGCTGCTTTTAGAGCTTCAGCTGCTTTCTTTGCAGCATTTCTCTTACGTGTTCTTGCTGCTTTCTTTGCAGCTTCTGCTCTTTTGGCTTTAGCTGTAACCATGATTTTTTTCAAAAATAATACATGTTATGTAGTTAAAGTCATACAATATTGTGCAAATAACAGTAAAATTTGACACTTTTTTTTCATTTATTGAAAATTCTTATTCACAATTTGTTAAACATACTAGTGCAGTATCTGTAGTTGATTGTTCTTTTTGTGGTCTGATGATAATTTTGTATTGACTCTCTTCATCAAATGGAATATCAAATTGTGTAGTTCTTTGTATTGATTTACCTGGGTCTAATCCCTCAAAGAGTAGATCTTTTGCAGAAAATTCCCCATATACTGCCTCATGTTTTAGCTCTTTTTCATCAACTATGTAAAATTGACCTCCTGAAATTGGGGTCCCCTCATCTGAAATATTTTTTGCAACAATTCCGATCATCACAAATGTATTTTCTGGAACAGTTTTTTTGTCTCCTTCATGTGTTCCTTCAAATGTTATGACATATTCTACAGGGCCTACAACTACTAATTCACCTTCAACTGCAGTAATGTAGTTGGTTTGATATTGTGTGTACATGTACATACCTGCCCCAATTGATACAATAATTGCTGCAAATACAATTACTATCCCAAAGTTTGCCATAATTTTGTGATATAATTTTGGTATATAGTTGCAACGTCACATAATTTTATTGCATTTTACATGACATTATTTTGAGGATATTTTTTTAAAAAAGATACTTTTTGAGAAATTTTTACTGAATTTTAAGGGGTTTAACATCTAGGCATGATTTGAAAAGATGATACATGTTTAGCTGGTACACCTTGGTGTTTTGTGCCTTGGTTTTTGTATCTAGGCACAAGTGTTCAACCCCCCTCAAAAATACATGATTGTGGAAATTTGACATTGTGCCTATATGCCTTAATTTTACAGGGGGGTTTAACATCTAGGCATGATTACACACAATTGTCTTTTTTCATATTTTTGAATGAAATTGCGATGATTTTCTTTACTATTTTTTTGTTATGCTATTCAATTATTGTTAATTCTTATTTCATCTAAAAAGGGTCAAACTTGTGTTTTTTTGCATATTCAAAATAATATCTCAAATTTTGTAAAATATTGTGTTTATTTTTTAGAATGTTTTTAGTAAAAACCTGGATGTTTTTTCATGCATTTCAGATACCCTTTCTATAGCATCAAAGACTGTTTGTTGATTGATATTTTCCTTGTCATCTAATACCACATAGACTCCAATTTTTTGCTTCCCGTCTTCTGTAATCACTTTACTGATTGCTTGAAGAGAATTACAAAAATCCAACACTTTTTGCTCAAACTTCTTTTTCTCTTCTTCACTAAATCCCAAATATCTTGAAATATGATTATTTTTCATTACTACTTTGGCACCAATTACTAAAATCCCTGGTTGTGCTTTTGGCTCAAAAATATCTGTAGGTACTCCATATTGCCCCGCATGTTTGATTAAAACATGAAAAGAATTTTCTGTACTTTTTACATTTTCAAAGGATAATCCTTCATGAACCATCCATCTCTCTATGTTATCTCGCATTCTTGAGGCACTCATTACTATTTTCTCAAAATTAGTTCTATATGATTCTAAATCAATGCTTACTAGTCTAAATTTACCATATTTCTAAATTCGAATTTAGAAATATTGATTTTATTTACCTGTACACAATAAACTCGTTAAATATTCACATTGAATCCCGAATCAAATTCAGGTATGGTTGATGAAATTAAAACATTAAGCATTATTCCTACAATCATAAAAATAATTCCTAAATACAAACAATTTCTAGCTTTTCCTGGATCATCTTTTCGAATTATAAAAAATGCTGCAATTCCTCCAAGCATTCCAAATAATATTGGTAGCAAAAACCATGCATTACTTCTTGATTTTTGAGGATATGACATGTAATTTTACGATTATTTTACCGTTATTACTTTTTTCTGTAGTTGTGTAATTTCAATTTCTACTGTTTCTAGTGGATCTTCTACCTGATTACGTTTTATTGAAAACATTTTTGGTTTTTCAAAGTCATCTGTACAATCAGGACATGCATACACCAATACTCTATGTTCATTTGGTGCTTTTGGATTGGACAATCTTGGATAATACACCAATCTTGCGCTACAATCCACACAATATCTATTGGCCCTTCTAGTTCTGACCAATGTAAACCCCCTGCATCATTATAGATATGCGATCATCTATTAGATCTATGTTGTCTAATTGAGTAAACCATTTGCTATTAACAGATCAATGTTTCTAAATTCGAATTTAGAACCATAAATAATCACTACTATGGATTATCCTCCAACATTAAAAAATCAATGTTTCAAAACTCGAGTTTAGAAATAAAAGCGCCGCCCATCAGACTTGAACTGACGACCGTCCGATTAACAGTCGGATGCTCTACCACGCTGAGCTAGGGCGGCAACATGTTTGTACCTCGGTAAAAGTGATTTAATCCTTGCTACTGTTAGAAATTAGACAAAAGTGTGTGTATGTTAGTTAAATTTAGCAAAAAATTCTTTAATTTCTTTTGAATGACTTTCAACTAATTCAATTATTTCTAAATGTTCATCAGCTGTTGGTTCTCTTTTATGTACAATTTGAAATGCACTTAATGCTGAACCCACCATTTCCCCTACAAAAAATCCACACAAAAAATCTCCAACACTTGAACAATCCCATGTGTCACCAATCCTTGGTGAGGCACCAGCTGTTTTGTAAAGTTCTAAAGTCTGTAAAATTAATTCAGTAGTTTGTTTTGAAAATTCAGGATCAAGAGTCATGGATAGAAACTAGATGTTTTATTTTTCTATGCCTTTCTTCTTTTCAAAAATGTAAATACCGTCAAGGAAAACTCTGTGGTCTTTGTTTTTCACTTTGGTTTTTAATTCAATGTTTGCAGCTGTTTGAGTAATGTCTGTCCAAACTGCTCCTGTTAAAATTACATCTTCGCCTTTAGGAGTAACTGTGGTATTTCCTATAATCCTTGTTTTTCTTGGAGCTCGTTCACCTTGAAAATTCTCAATAAGAATTTCTTTACCGTTAACTTTGACTGTAACTGGAAAGTGTGCAAAAACGACTTTCATCTTAATTGTATATCCTTCGATTAATCCTTCACAGATATTTCTAATGATAGATCTTGCTGTATGTAAAATGGCATAATCTCTTTTTTTATATTCTATTGATTTTAACAATATTTTATTTTCTGAGAGTTCAATATTTACTGGGATGGTACGGAAACTTTTGAATGTTTTACCTAAAGGTCCTTCAAAAGTTAACATGTTTTTTTTCTGTGAAACTTTAATTCCTTCAGGAATAACTACTTCATCTTGAAATTTCTCAACTTGATTAGTAGACATATCCGATTAAAAATCCTCCAATTCCTTTTTGTAATGCTTCATGATGTGACATGACACCTTGATTAGTTGTTACTAGTAACATTCCTCTATCATATGCTGGTAAGTACTGTTGCTCCCAACTATTGTACTCGTCAGTTTTTACTTTGAATCTTGGTGAGATTGCTCCACACTTTGTAATTTTTGCTAATAGTTTTATCTTGAATTTTCCGCCTCTTTTATCATCAATGTGTTCAAACTCTCCAATGTATCCATCTTTTTGAAGTGTCTTTAAAACTTCAATTCCTAATTTTGATGTAGGCAGAATTACACAATCCCCTTTTCTTCTTAATTCATTATTTGTAAGTGTAACAAACAAGTTTGCTAAAATATTAGTTGCAGGCATACTATATCATCGATTTTTCCTGAACCCTAAAGATGTTGCTACTTCTCTGAAGCATCGTCTGCATAACATTAAATCATATTTTTGAATAACTGCTGTATAATCCCCACATCTTTTACACCATTTGGAACCTCTACCAAAATCGTGCTTTTTTCGTCCTGTGGCTTCATAAGATCTATCTTTTGCCATTATGCTATTGTCACTCCAAATTCTTTAACTAGATAATCCTTTGCTTCCTGACTTGTAATTACATGTGCTTTACCTACACTTGCTTTGTGTTTACTTCTTGTCCTAACTCCAAATCCTGGTCTAGATAATGTAATTGAAATACCTAATCCTAAAATTCCAATTGATGGCTCATATTTTACATCTGGAATATCAATATGCTCATTAATTCCAAATGAATAATTTCCAAAATTGTCAAATGATTTACCTTTGACTGTATTTCCTTTTGCTTCTAACAATCTTTTTAGTAGTACTACTGCATCATTTCCACGAACTGTAACTGCAACCCCTATTGGTTCACCTTTTCTAATTCCCCAATCTCTTTGTGTTTCTTTTGCAAGTCGTGCTGATGGTTTTTTACCTGAAATTTGTTCTAATGCTCTTTTTGCAATTTCGATAACATCACCGGATTTACCTAATCCCATGTTTAGGACTACTTTTTCTAAGTATATTTTCTTCATTGGAGATTCTGTTGTTTGAGACATATGATCACTTTATTTGAATTACTGGCTCCTCTTTACCTATTGGCATAATGATGTCTGCTGGAATTTCGATTTTTCTATCACCTAATGAAAGAATGACTCTTTTTGGAAGGATGAATGTTCCCTCTTCAATTGTTTCAATTTTACCAATTTGTCCAGAGTTAATTCCACGAGTGACTAATCCCTGAACTCCTTCTTCTAATTTGATTACCTCTAAAATTTTCACTTCTGGAATTTGAATAAGACATGTATCTCCGATACTTACCTTGGTATCTGTGATCATTGAACGCCCATCATGAAAACCAATTTGCATTTTACCTTTATTGATTGTAGTTTTACTAACTACTCTAACTAATTTTTTAGATTTTTCTGTTTCGTTAATTTTAATTGGTTTTAGTATTTTTCCTTCTGTTGGAACTAGACGATAAACATCTGTAACATCCTTTAATTCGACAACATCCATTAATCCAATTGCATGGTGAAGTGACTTTCTTACTACTCCATCTACTTGAACTCTACCTGAATAAATTGCTGTTTTAGATTCTCTTAAACTTGTGACAATCTTTAGAGTATCTCTGAGGAATACTGCTGTTGGAATTGAATATTCTTTTTTGTGTGGGCCTGGTTTTACAGTAATTACAAATCTCTTGTCTTTTCTTGTGATTCCCCAAAACAGAGGAGCCATTTGACGTTTGAGTTTCTTACTACCTGCGATACTTACCATTATTTTTCATCTTCCTTTTTTGGAGTTTTAGTTACTCCTTTTGTTTCTTTAGGGGCATCTTCTTTCACTTCTTTAGTTGTAACTTGTTTAGTTTGTTTGCTTGGATTTTTACCTTCTAATTTTGATATTCTCCATTTGTCACTTGTGTTGAGTGATGTAACTACTAAATTAGATGTATGAATGTAAACGTCAAATTTATCCCCTTTAGTTTTTTCTTTTTTGACTCCTTCAATTGCAACACTACTTTTTGATGTAGATATTTTTGATACTTTGCCTTCTACTCCTTTGAATTCTCCTCTGAGAATTGTTATACTATCACCTTCAACAACACGTACACTTCTTTTTCCATATTTTTTATGAAGATCTTTTGAAAGTGCACTGCCCAATTGTTTACTGCGAGTTTGATATGTTGCTTGATAAATTTGATTATTACGCATTTTTGTTGGTTTCATTTTATTATACCACCATTGATGCCAAGTTAGCTACTCTTGGCCATTTCTCTGAAGCTTCTGCTGCAACTGGTCCTTTGATGTCTGTACCTTTTGTTTCTCCTTCTGGCGTGATTAATACTGCTGCATTATCTTCAAAACATACTCTCACACCGTTTAATCTACGAACTGCATACTTTTGTCTTACAATAACTGCGCCATACACTTGTTTTCTTAACTCTGCAGGACCTTTCTTTACAACAACATTACAAAAGTCCCCTACACCACCTGCTGCAAGTCTTGATGCTCTTGTTTTAATTCGTGGAACATTGATTACTTCTAAAATTTTAGCACCTGAATTATCTGCACATACTATGTTAGCTCCTACAGGTATTGATCTTGTTACATAAGGACGGAATTCTTCTACTCCTTTTCCTGCTTGCTTTGCCATTATGCTTTAACCTCCACTACAACATAGTTTACTGATTTTGATATTGGTCTACATTCTGCAGTCAATACATGATCACCTGATTCCACATCTATGCATCCTGGAACATGTGCATGAATTGTGCTTTTACCTCTTGCATATCTTTTAAATTTACTAAAGTAGATTGGCTCATCTTTTTGTAAGGTGATTGTTTGTTTAGCTTTACTTCCTGTAACTTTTCCATCAAATAGTTTACCTCTTACTGATAATCCTCCGTGGAATGGACAATTCTTATCTGTACATTCTTTTTTAGGTTCATTTACTTTAATTCCTATATTTTTAGTCATGCTTTTGCTCCTATTCTATCATATGGTCTTTTTGTAATTTTAGAACCATTTACAATTACATCCTTATTTTCAATTGAAAATTTCCAATCACTTGTGGATTTGGCAATGGATTTGATTCCTTTTACTGTATTAATTTTAAACATCGATTTTGTTTCATCCATAATCCTTCCATTTAATCCTATTACTTGAGGGTTGGTGGATTGAGTGATCTCTGTTTTTAATCCAATAAACTCATGTGATGTTATGTTATCTGCAGTAATCATTTCTCTTTGTTTATCTCCGTTAATCTAGTCAACATTCTTGCAATATCGTGTCGAAGTGGTTTTAATTTACCACTTTCTTTTCTTAGTGTACCTTTGGCTGCATCAACTTTAAGTTTTGAAAGCTCACTTTTAGATTCTTGAATTTTTTTCCTCAAATCTTTTTCGTTAAATTGATTAATTGTTTTATTGCTTATTCTGGTCATTTCATGTTTGCCTCTTCTTCTTCCATAGTGTCAATTGATTCTATTTTTGCTTCTTCTTTTTCAATTACTTCTGATTCTGATTTTGCATCATCATTCTTTCCTTCTACTTTGATAACTTCTACATTAACATCATCAACTTTGATTTCTTCAACTTTTTTCTTTGGTTTATCATCTTGTTTACCCTTCTTTGGTTTATCATCTTGTTTACCCTTCTTTGGTTTATCATCGTTTTTTGGTGATTCTTTTTTCATCTCAAATTCTGGTACTACTTTTTCTTTTCTTGCAATTCTAATTCTAATTCCTATTAATCCCATGGCAGTTCCAACATGTGCAATATCTTCATCTACAATTACTTCTGCGTGATGTCCTGCTCTTGGTAAAATTCCTGCTGTATGTTTTTCAAATGCTGAACGATCACCTCTAAGTTTACCTGAAATTGTAATTTGTACACCCATTGCACCACCTTCCATGATTTGTTTTAGTGTCCACATTGTTGCTCTTCTAAATGCAGTACCTCTCTCTAGATGTGATGCCATTCTATTACACATTACACTTGGTGCAAGTTCTGGTTTTTCAATTTCAACTACGGAAATTTGTGGACTTTTCAATCCAAAGTCTACTGCTAGTTTATCTGTAAGGTCTCTAATTCCTGAACCTTTTCTTCCAATTACAATTCCTGGTCTAGTAACATGTAATGCAACTCTTGTACCTGTTGGAGTTTTTGAAATTTCTGCATGTGAAAATCCTGCATCTTTAATTGCATCTCTGAGATAATCTTTGAGTAGCATCATGTTGTAGTTATCTTTAATTACATTTTTGACTGCTGACATTTCTAAATCTCCTGAGCCACCAACTCTACATGTGTTAATACATTGTTCTTTGCAGTTGCTCTACCCATTGCTCTTGGGGTGAATCGTTTTACAATAACTCCTTTGTGAACAGTTGCATTTACTATTTTTAATCTGTCTAAGTCCATTCCTTTGTATTCTGCATTTGATTCTAAATTATCTAAAACTTTGATGAATTCTTTAGCTGTTTTTTGTGGATAACGTCCAGACATCATTCCTGGATCTGCTCTATGTCCAACTTGATTTTTGTATCTTCCAAATGCAATTGCTCTTTGTTTGTTAATTACCGCTAACAAGTAATCTCTTGCTCTTTCAATAGATAATCCTTTGATTGCAACTGCTACTTCACGTGCATGTTTATGGGAAATGTCTTTTTCTCTAACTGATGAACGCACATGTCTTGTTGCATCATAATTTTGGAAAGCGTAATCAAATCTACTCATAACAATCACTTCAATGGTACATAAAGACTGGATCTGGATGCACCTACTCCTGGTGCACCGTGGTTGACTTTTTTGTTTGTTATGACATATTCTCCCAGATAGTGTCCAATCATTTCAGTTGTAATTACAACTGGTTGGAACTCTTTTCCTGAAAAAACATTTACTGTAACATCAACCATGTATGGCAGAATAATCAAATCTCTAAGATGAGTTTTGATTGGATTTTTTAATTTACCAGCTTTTGCTGCTTTGATTTCTTCAATTAATTTTCTTTTACCGTCTGTAATTCCTCTTGTAAGTGATCTTCTTTGTCTTGAATTGAATAATAAAAATAATTTTTCTAATGATGTATTGTCGAGATCTTCTTTTGAAATTCCTCTGTATAAAAATTCTTTAACCAACTCTATTCTCTCCTGTTATCGTGCTTGCGTTTTTACCGACCATATTATAGCATTCCTATCTTTGTTGCCAAGTCTCTGGCTTTTTCTGTATTTTCAAACTGAACAAATGCTTTTTTACCATAGATCGTTCTTGCTGTGTTTACTTTGGTAACTTTTTCTTTGTACAGTGTTTTTACTGCTTCTGCAATTTCTGGCTTACTTGCTGATCGTTCTACGATAAAACAAATCTTACTTTCATTTTCAACCATTGCAAATGTTTTTTCAGTAATGTATGGTTTAACAATAATTTTCATGGCTTGATCTATATTCATTGTACTTTCACCATTAATTCTAGATGTGTTGATTTAATTTTTGCAATTTCTTCAATTGCAGATTTTGTATAAACTGTTAATCTACCTGAATCTGAACCTGGAGCTAAATCTAATACACTCAAGTCTTTTACACTTTTTACATCTATACCTGGTAATGCACCTGTTGCTTTAGATAGATTTGTTGAATCTTTTGTTACAAATAAAACACTCTTTCCAACTTTTTTACTTCTTCCTCTCAATCTTGACTGACCTGAACGTGGTTTTCTTGCTTGTAATCGCTCTACGTCTTGTGAAAGTTTTAATGAATTTAGTATTTTGGTCATCTCATTTGTTTTGCTAACTGATTCAATATCATCTGAAACTATAATTGGGAATGATTCAATTCCTTCTACTTTATGTCCACGAAATTCTACTCTATCTTTTGATGCAGTTGCAGCTAATGCAGAACATAATGCTAATTTATTTTCTTTTTTGTTTAATTTCTTGTAAATTACTTTCTCAACAATAGGAGGATGTGCTTGTCTTCCACCTCTAGTGGATGCAACTTCAGCACCTTGACCTTGTCTTCCACCACCACCACCTTGTGCTCTTGCTACACGAGATACACCTTGACCTGTTGGTGGATCATTTGAATCAGCAACTACGTCTTGACCTGCTGATGGATGTCTTCCTTGTGGTTGGAATTTATGTGAAGTAATATTGGTAACTGCTTTGTGAATTAACTCTCTTCTAAATGGTGTTGAGAATATTAGTGGTAATTCAATTTCTCCATCTTTAGTTCCAGTTGTAGTGTATGTTGTAATTTTGGTCATATCACAACCTCCAAAATATTTGGTTTTGATACTTTAGCTGGTGCATTTCTAATTTGACTTCTTAGTTTGATTAATCTTCTATATGTTCCTGGAACTGAACCTTTGAGGATAATGAAATCTCCTTTAACTAAACCAAAATGTTTGAATCCGCCATCAGGATTAATTTTGATTTGTTCATCACCTGCATTGCCCATTACCATAATTCGTTTATCATACTCTACTCTTTGATGAAATCCCATTTGACCTGCTCTTGGAACTGTATACATGATGCTTTGTGGAGAAATAGGACCTAATGAACCAACTTCTCTGACTGTTTTTCTTGATTTGTGTTGTTTCTTTTTAACTCCCCATCTTTGAATAACTCCTTGCCATCCTTTTCCTTTAGTAATTGCTGCAACATCTACAGTTGCACCTGTTTCAAAGATTTGATCAATTTTGATTTCTTTTCCAAGTAATTCTTTAACGTGAGTAAATTGTTTTGGAATATCTCCACCGCTTACTGATGCTTCAAAGACATATGGTTTCTTTTGTTCTAATCCTGCAGCTCTTGGTGAAACTGCAACAATTGCAAAAATCTCTTTAATCTTTTTTAATCCTTTTTCTGCATTCTCTAATGCATTTTCTTGTTTATTTTTTAATGAAATTTCTTTTGAAATATTTTTTGGAATATCTTCAGCATACACATCAAATTCTGCATGTCTTCCGTTATGATCTTTTGAGTACCCTCTAATTCCTAAAATTAACACTGGTGGTGTAACTAAAACTGTACCAAGACTTACAAGTTGTTTTCCTGCATTTGGAACTTTTTCACGATCATCAATGCTTACTATTTGAACACATCCTGCTTTGAATCCACAATGAGCTAAAATTTTTGGTTCTTCTGAATCTAGTTTTGGCCATGCACGAATTCTTGCTTCCATACTTTTTGCACGGATTCTTGGTGAATATGCAAGACTTCCTCTACGTGGTGAATGTCTTTTTCGAGCTCCCATTGTTAATTCGAACCTCGATTTCCCTTTATTAAACCATGTGAGATATCGTTAACCAGTAAAAAAATTTAGGTTAACCATCTGTGCTTAATTTTTAGAGTTTTAGAAGATCTGATAACATATTCCAAATCGTAATTGTTCCAATAACTACGCCAATAACTCCTAAACCAATTGCTAATAACAAAAAATTTTTACGTTCTGCCATTTTACGATGTACTTTGAGCGTTAATGATTGCTAATGTTCCAAGAATTGCTTCTTCTAATCGCACAGTTTCTGTTGCTTGATTGGGAAAAAAGTTTAATGACTTTGCATTTTGAACATTTTTCATTCTCCCTCCAATGATTTCATGCACTCCCTTATCTGGTGATCCAAACACCACTAGCGTTGGTTTTTCTGATGTGGTATATTTTGAAATCTGTTCCTTTGTTGCAGTTCTCCCTTTTCTGGATGTAATTATGACATTTCCTTTCCATTCTGATAATAATGAAAATAGGTTTGATCTTTCTTTAACTGAATACCCCCAATATGTTGGAACTTCTGTTTTGTCTATTTCTTTAACTGATAATCTTGGATAGCCTTCTTTGAATTGTACTGTGATTTTTTTCCCTATTCCTGTTTGTCCATAAAATGAAATTAGTTGATTAACTCCAACATCTACAAATTTTTTCCCTTTCACACTTACCACGATCCCTTCTCTTACATCTCCTGCCTTGATTTTTTTTTGATTTGCAGGTGTAATGTGACTTGGAATTTTTAATGGTTGAAGTACTCCTGCAAATTTTAAATCATTCATTTTGGGAAATAATCTTCTTCGTAAAAATTGTGGTGTTTCTAAATATTTTAAAATCATCACCATTAATGTTCCATCTTGTTTATAATTCCCACCATCTTGATACACATAGATTGTATCTATTTTAAAAATAGCACAAGCTCTTGCAAGAACTGAAATTTTTCTTGTTTTATCAATTTTGAGTGATTCATCTGATAATGAAGATTCAGGAATAGCTACAGATAATTTCAATGTATTTTATTCTCACAATTGATTGATAATTAGTTTTTGTTATGAGGATATTTTTCTTTTGCAGTTTTTGAATAATTTGTTATTTGATCATCACTGACTAATTTGTATAATCCTGTATCTGCTTTGATGTGTGCCATTCTGACATGATTTCTTTCATCTTTATCATCACTTGATAGATAAATTCCTGCAACTGCCAAAACTGAAGCATCCTCTAATGACATGTCATCTTTGTATGTTTTTTCTAAAAAGTCTGTAACTTCATCAGAACCTGATCCAATTGCAATTGCATCATATGAAATGAATGTTCCACTAGGATCTGTTAAGAATAATTCTGGTGTATTATTTACAACCCCTCCTAAAATTAATGCAACACCATAAGGTCGAACTCCTGCATATTGTGTATATTGTTGTGATTGATCTGCTAAATGTTTAGCAATCGTTTCAACTTCAACTGGTTCATCATAAATCATCTTGTTACTTTGTGAAAAAAATCTTGCATTGTCTACTTGACTTCTTGCATCTGGAATATATCCTGCAGCTGCAACACCGACATGATCATCAATTTGGAATATTTTTTGTGCTACATCTGAAACTTGTAATTTTCTTGCTTTTTCTTCTACAGCAATAATGATACCGTCTTTACATTTTACTCCAATTGCTATAGTTCCTCTTCTTACAGTCTCGATTGCATATTCTACTTGATATAATCTACCATCTGGAGAAAATACCGTAATTGCTCTATCGTAACCTTGTTGTGCAGGAAGCATTTGTTTAAAATGCTCTGAAAGTTTAATTTAAACCGTACTCTATTTAGTAAAGATTCTTTGCACGAAATTAGATTAATGAATCCATGATCGTCATTGTATTTTTTCATTTTGAATGACTTTTTTATTTTTGAACCAAAATAGATCTAAATTTTAGATTTGTTTTTTGTACGATTATTTACAGTTCTCATTTTTTGGAATACAAAATAATTGATATATGATATGTCCATAAATCATATTTTTTCATATTTGATAAATGAATAAATTAAAAGTTTGATGTATGGGTAATTTTCTAAGAAAGTTTATTTCATGTTTTCAGAATTTTTTAACATTGGAATTTAAAATCGAGTTTTCAGGCCATGAAAATATACGTTCAAATCATCAAAAAACTATGGAA
Source organism: uncultured archaeon (assembly GCA_937896495.1). GTDB lineage: Archaea > Thermoproteota > Nitrososphaeria > Nitrososphaerales > Nitrosopumilaceae > Nitrosopumilus. The sequence continues at coordinate 13,035 of CALBNQ010000017.1, forward strand.
ATTACCAAAGAATCACACTTAACTCCACAAGGTGATTGTATAATTGGTGTTAATGCAACTTCTAGTTGTTTTGATTTACCTGATGAATTAAAAAATAAATTAAAATCTGAAAATGCAATTGTTACTTTTTCAATTAAAGTACATGATCAAGAGTTTGTAATACAAGGGAGAGGTGATCCAAAATTAACATTTACTCATTTAGAAGATATTGTTATTCGAAAAAGCGATTTTGTTTGTCCTAGAACTTTATCTGTTAAATGTGATAAAGCATCTGATTCACTTCCTAGAGAAATGGTCAAATTATTACAAGATCCAAAAACAAAAGGTACCTTTACTATTACCGTCAATTAAAACTGTGACAATTTTATATGCATTAATCATTGTTTGATATCATGGGACTAAAAACAAAACTTTTCCTTTTGATTCCTTTGTCTGCATTTGGTGTAATTGTATTTGGAGTAATGTTGTACATTGGTTTATGTAAAAATTCTATTATTCCATTAAACTGTTGATTCTAGTTTAATTCTTAAAATTTCGTTGCTTCATAATTCGGCAATATTCGTCATTTTTGAGGAAATCTGAGAGAACCCGTTGATATAATCATCAGCAATTTTCTATAATTTTGAATTATAAAATAAATTATGATCTTATTTTTCAGAATCTTTTTCAGATTCTTTTGCTCTTTCCCGCACTTTTTTCATTATGCAGAATTTTGACAGTGTATTGATTATTCCCATGTTATACATTGTATATCATATTCAATTAAGGGTTTGTAATCTAAAAATGATCAAAACTTTTCTATTATTTTCTATTTTAGTTAATTTTGGTTTAGTTCTCGATCTAGCATGATTTGTTTTATGTTTTTTTGTACATTCATGATATGTCTACTACCACAC
>CALBNQ010000018.1 GCA_937896495.1 uncultured archaeon
ATAGAAAAAGTGCATTAGCACACTTTTTTTCTATTTTATTATTTTTAGAAAATTATTTTATTTTAATGACGTGGATCATAGTGACAATCACAATTACAATTTGCAGTACATTTTATTCTAAAACAATCAGCACATGATTTTCTATATTGCCAAGTCATGTTTCAGTATATACAACAATATTATTTTAATTTCATTGATTCATTTCTGAATAACTGTTTAACTAATTGCTATTTTTTATACAAATAATTTTGATTACAGTGAAGAATGAGTACCATCGCATTTCCCTGTACTGTCTACTGTATACTTACATCCACAAAAAGAGACAGTTGTTGATTCAGTTGCCTTGAACATGCGTGGACCTATGCCTGAACCTTTGTGATTTCCATCACATAATGGTTGTTTGAAGGATTTTCCACACATACAAACATGATATTCTTTTCCAGATTCTACAGAAAGTGTATATGGTTTTTTCTGAGGAGAAAACGGTTCATTCATGATTATTGTGAAATTGTATGTTATTTGTAAAGATTGTTGAATTGTATTGAAAATTATTTTTTAATTTTAAGGCCAAATATGGGATGATTTTTCTTTAACATGACTACAGGTAAGTATGGGAATCCATGTTGAAATATATCTGTAAACTCTGCTGAAATTCCTTTATGTCCGGAATATTTTATGAATGGTTTTGTAGGTTTTTTGTTTAATTCTACATAGTAGAAACAATAAACGGTCTCATCTAATTCAATAGTTGACATGTATCCAACAATCCATTTTTTTCCATAGGGGAAACATAGCAATGTTACCTTTGGTTGATCAGGTAATTCTGGATCATAAGTTAATCTTGCAAGATCTCCCAACTCAGAAATTTTTGAAGTTTTGAATTTGTTTATAATTTTTTTTGGAGTTGTTGTACTAAATGGAAGAGATTCCAAATGAATTATTGGTGCATGGTTTGATGGTGTACTAATAGAGTCAACAACTTTTGCACTTTCTTTTCCTCCTTTTGCATCATACTCTATGTATCGACCTTTTTCATATTTTGTATAAAATGCTAAAATTGATTGTGATAATACATGTCGTGTAGATAGTACCATTTTACCTTGTAATTTATGAGCATAGATTCTTAGAGGAAATTCTCTAAAAGAGCAGACATATCTTGCAAAATCCATAAAACTATCCACTTCGATAAAATGAATTTGTACCATTCTGTTCTTTTTTATTTTAAACCTAGTTTAATTTTGCTTGGATTTTCATTTAAAATGAATTTTCACATACGTGTTTGATCAAAACTTTTCTATGGTAGCATTTGGGAATTGAGTAGTTGTCGGAATTAAAACGTCACATGGGACTTTTTTCACTAACTCTGTACGGTGTGGGTTTAACCCTTGGTGCAGGAATCTATGTGTTAATTGGAGAGGCTGCAGGGTTTGCAGGAAATTCAATGTGGATTTCATTTGTATTAGGAGCAATTGTTGCCATATTTGCAGGATTAAGTTATGCCGAACTTTCTGCATTATTTCCAAAGGCAGCTGCTGAATATGTTTTTGTAAAAAATGCATTCAAAAGTGAATTTATTGGATTTCAGGTAGGGTGGTTAACTGCTATTACTTCTATGATTGTAGGGGCCACTGTTGCATTAGGGTTTGGTGGATATTTTTCACAATTTGTAGATATTCCAATTGTGCTATCTGCTGTGTTACTTCTTGTGGTGTTATCTATAATCAGTTTTATTGGAATAAAACAATCAGCATGGGCAAATACAATTTTTGCACTAGTTACAATTGCAGGTCTTGGAATAATTATTTTTCTAGGTATTACAATTGATGTCAAAGAACCCATAGATTATTTTGATACTCCAAATGGAGTCACGGGAATTATTCTAGCATTTGTGTTGATATTTTTTGCATTTATCGGATTTGAAGATATGGCAAATGTGGCAGAAGAAGTAAAAAAACCAAAGAAAACACTTCCACGAGCAATAATTTTATCGATATTAATTACTGGTGTTATCTACATACTAGTTTCGATATCTGCAGTACGTATTTTGAATTGGGAGGAACTAAGTCAATCTGCAGCACCTCTAGCTGATATTGCAACAAGAGGTTTAGGGAATAACGGAGGAATTACAATGTCTGTAATTGCTTTGTTTGCTACTGCTAGTACTGTTCTAATCACATTAGTTGCTGGTGCACGCATTTTGTATGGTATGGCAAAATCTAATTCATTACCGTCTATTTTTGCCAAAATTCATCCAAAGACAGGCACTCCATGGATTGCAGTAATTGGAATTTTAGTAACATCTGTAGTATTTGCATTAATTGGAGATATTGTAATTGTTGCAAACATTGTAGTATTTGCAATTGTCATTACATTTGCCATGATAAATTTATCAGTGATTTTACTTCGATATGTAAAATCTGAAGATGAAAGACCATTTAGAGTTCCATTGAATGTAGGTAAGTTTCCAATTTTACCTCTCTTTGGATTTATCATTACTGTCTATATGGCAATGCAATTTGAATTGGAAGTTATTCTAGTGGGTATTGGAATTATTGCTTCAGGTTGTGTTTTTTACATTTTGTACAATAGACAAAAAAATAAAAATCATTCAATTTATGACGAATAATTTTTAGAACCTATTTTGATATTTTGTTTCTTGATCACTTTTCTTAGTTTTAATGCGGAAATTCCTACAAATCCAAAGATTATGAACAATCCTCCATATGCTAAAGGTTGACTATACTCTATTAGAATAGATGAGACTCCAGTACCCACAATACCTGGAAGTAACGATAAAGCATACAACCACCATCCACAGCAGCCTAATGGAACCAGGGAGAAAAATGAAAAAAATGATGTAGTTGCAGTACTGCCTGCATTTCCTCCAAATGACTTTTTCTTTAATGAGCAACCTAATTTTTTGCTCTTCTCTGAGATAAACACCTGAAGACCAATACCTATTCCCATTCCAAAAATAACAATTGAATTAAGTTGTAATGCTGCATTAATTGCATCAAGAGGTAATAATGCAGGAGTGGTAAATACTACTACTGAAAGATAAATTACTATAGTAATACTTCCAACAAGGATTGCTTTTTGAATCGGTCTCATGGTGTTACTCCATAAACCAAAGTATCAGGATGAAATGAAATCCATGAAAACCAAAATCCTGGATTAATTGATAGTCGAGATAGTTGTTCTCCTTTCAAAGTACCTGAAATTGATTTGCCATCATAATTCCATACGGACTTTGTGTTGGTATCCAAAATAACTCCATCTTCAAATGTGAAATCCAAGACGTCATCATTTACCATTCTATCAAATACTCTAGAATTACCTGCAAACATTGAAACAACTAGAATTGATGAATCACCCACTACATCATTAATTATTCCATTTGATTCAACATCTGATTGTTTGTATGCTTTGAAAATATCATCTTGATGGAATCCCACAATTACTTCTTTGAGAGGTATTCGGTCATCTTGATTATCTACTGGGAATAATATTTGTGGATTTGTGTAATAACTTCCATACGGATCAATGCTGTATGACCTGATGTGTCCAGTATCTGTAGTTAACACTAGAGTATCTTGATGTAATTCTTTCCAGTTGCCCCAAGTAATCATATCAAAGGGAATTGTATCTAGTGTATCCCCACTCAATTCTCCAGTAATTGCAATTCCCAATCCTTGACTCCAATACGAATCAGTTAATCTATCATACATTACCAAATTACTATTGTATAATTTTCCTGATGTCCCAAATTCAACTGTAGTTCCATCTAATGTCCTATCAAAGACTTGGTTTGTATAGCATAATGGGCAGTATGTTACAGCTACTGGAGTACCTCCTACAACATCGTTTACTATCTCATGCCACACTAGAATGAATAGAGGATATGCCTTTGATTCACCATTAATGCTCAAACCAATCACAATGTCCTCATCTGAAACAAATTGAGAGTCATTAATTGTTGCAAATTTTGGATCATCAATTGAAGGAATACCATCTTTTGGAGGTCCTCCCCTCCTAATCTTGTCTAATGATATGATGTGTTTTTTACCATCTGTAATCATAATGTCTGATGTTGCAGATGTAATTTGTACATCAGATTCAGCATCATCTGGAGACATTACTAGAAATGACATAATTCCTGCTATTGCAACTATTCCCAAAAGAACTAGTTTTAGATTCATCTTCAGACATTATTTGGTTTATAGAATATTTAATGAAATTCCCAAATTGAAAATTATTTATTCAACATATTTTTTCTTTTTATCAAATTTATCTTCCACTTTTCTAATTACCACATACAACGTTGATAAATTAGATGTAAGCAAGTCTGATGGAAAAAATGTTGCACCATACCCTTCACCTTGTTTTGTAATAAAGCCATTTTTTTCCAAAACATCAATACTATGAGTTACGGTTTTGTAGTCTAGTTCTAATTTTTTTGATAATTCATTTGGATTTTCAGGATTTTCAGTTATTGCACAAATTATTCTCAATCTTGTGAATCGTCCACCCATTCCAGTAAACACAGAGGAGAATCTCTCTTTCATTTGTTTGTCAACTTTGATGTCTTCATAATTTAGAACGTCTTTGAAAATTTTACTTTTACATAATGAATCAAATGGCATTATTCTAACAGTATAATCATTATCAAAGAATATAATTTTTTTAAATCTCAATTTGGGAAACTCCTTTAATAATAAAAATAGAATTTCATACCTAATGACTAAAAATGTACAAAAAATCAGCCTACTTGCAATAATTCCAATTATTGCAATTGCTATGACTTTTGTTCCTTTGACTGACGTTCATGCACAAAAAATCTGTGGAGACCGTCTATGTATTTCAGGTGATGCAGAAACAGAACGTAAAAAAATGCGAGATGCAGTTTTGACATCCCCTTCTGAGCCTACAAAGACTGTAGAAGCTGTAATTGTGAAAGACAAAGAACCTGGCTCTCTATTGAAATTGTCACGTGCAAGTGTTCCAGCAGATATTCCATTACATCAAGGGTATTACAATGGAGATTCAGTTTATTTCATAATTACTGATGCAAGTGATGAAAAACATGCAAAAGTAATTTCTGAAAAACAAGGATGGAAAGTAGAAGTTGCACCACCTCTTGAAAGCACTCCAAAAGACGCACTATCTACAGCATACATGTTTGTAAATGGTGTAAGTGGTGAAGGAATTCACGGATATCAAAGTGAAGTAGTTACTAGCACTCCTGCACAAACTGAAATTTACAGTGCATTGACATCTCACGTACATGTTATGTGGAATGATGAAAATGATGCCAGGGTTTTAGATTCAGAACAAGCAGTAATTGATGCTCAAACAAATGGAGAAGTAACCCTAACTGAACTTGAAGTAGTTTTGAATATGCCACAAATAGTTTGGCCTGATGGACAAATGACAATTAAAGAAGACAAAACATTAACTGATGCTACACCTTATGGCAAAGCACAAGTTTTAGACATTGATTTAGATGAAATGACTGTAACTTTTGTAGCTCATAGAGGTTGGGGACCTGATGGTAGAACCATTTACTATATTGTAACTGATGCAACACCTTCTGGACCTGCAAAAATGATGGGAGTGATTAATGCTCCAACATTAGCATCAACTTTGGTTAGTCCATCTGCAATTGATTTGTTTCAATTCAAAAATGGAATTGAGGGTTCTGGTCCATTAGGATTTCAACCAGGAATTGCAGCAGGAGTACCAGGAGATGAAAACTACTCCCCATTATGGAGAATATTCATGATAACATGGACTGATCCAGAAAATGCTGTAGTTTTAGAAACAATAGATGACATCAACTACTACAAACAACAGGGACTATTGGATGTTGGAATGGCAAGACCTATGAACAGTGATCATATTGTGAACTGTCCATTTATCGATCCTTTCCAATAATCTTTTTTTATTTTCATCAAGTTATGACTGTAATTAGGCACAAATTTACTATTAGTCAAAGTTATCTTTAAAAATTGGAGATATCGATTGAGCACCTAGGTGTTAGAAAATGGTAACTGAAAAAGAGATAGAACATGTCTCAAAATTAATGAAAATTGACGTTGATGATCATACTGAATATGTAGATAAAGTTCAAAAAATGATTAATTACTTTGATATTTTGGATTCTGCAGGAGTAGAATCTGAAGAAATTTCAATGCCGGAAATTTCACTTGAAAGTTTAAGAAAAGATGAACATGTTGCATTTGATGATAAATTAATCGAGAAATTAAATCACTACAAAGGAACCTATGTTCGAGCACCAAAGATGTCATCATGAATCTAAAAATTTCTGCTTTAGACTTTGTACAACAAGTACAAAATGGTGATATTTCTGCTGAAGATTTTGTTGCAGAAACAATTCAGAGAATTCAAAAAATTGATGATGACCTTCACGCATTTTTATCAGTAAATGATGATGCGATTAATCAAGCTAAAAGTATCGATAAAAAAATTAAATCAGGTGAAAAAGTTGGGGCTTGTTTTGGAATGCCAATATCAATTAAAGATAACATGTGTATCAAAAATAGTAAAACCACATGTGCATCAAAAATGCTTGAAAATTTTGTGGCACCATATGATGCAACAGTTATCTCAAAACTAAAACAACAAGATGCAATATTTATCGGAAAAGTAAACATGGATGAATTTGCCATGGGGTTGACGACCGAATTTAGTGCATATGGTCCAAGTAAAAATCCATGGAATCCAGAATATGTTCCAGGTGGTTCATCTGGTGGAAGTGCAGTATCTGTTAGTGCTTTTGAATGTGTAGCATCATTAGGTTCTGATACTGGAGGTTCTGTTAGAAATCCTGCAAGTTTTTGTTCAGTTGTTGGATACAAACCAACGTATGGTTTAATCAGCAGATATGGATTGATATCATATGCAAATAGTATTGAACAGATTGGCCCATTAACTAGAACTGTCAAGGATACTGCCTTTATGCTAAATATGATTGCAGGATTAGATTCAAATGATAACACCACCATTGATAACAAAAATGAAGACTATCTTTCAGGCATAGATTCAGGTATTGAAGGCAAAAAAATAGGCATAATTACTGAAATGATTGGAGATGGAATTGATTCAACGGTGCTATCTGCAACAAAAGATGCTATTTCAAAACTAGAAGGATTGGGGGCAACATGTGAAGAAGTATCACTGGATATGGTAAAATATTCAGTTGCAGCATATTACACTATTACAGCTACTGAAGCTGGAAGTAATCTTGCAAGATATGATAATTTGAGATACGGTTATGAATTCCCAGTTGAAGGGTATGAGTTTAATTCATACATTTCAAAGGCCAGACAAAAGTTTGGTCCTGAAGTTACACGAAGAATGATTATTGGGGGCTTTGTTCCATCTGCAGGACATGCAGGAAAATATTTTCTCAAGGCAATGAAAGTGAAAAGTAAACTAATCAAAGAAATCAATGAAGCATTTAAGAAATTTGATTTACTAATTGCACCAACTGTCCCCGTACTACCATTCAAGTTAGGAGAAAAAATTAATGATCCTGTATCTTTGTTTTTAATTGATATCAATACCGTTACTGCAAACCTTACTGGGAAACCTGCAATTTCTGTACCTTTTGCAATATCTAATGGATTACCAATTGGTATGCAATTGTTTGCAAATTCTAATGAAGATAAATTATTACTTCAAGCAGCTTGTGCATTAGAAAGTACTGTGAAACTACCAGAGGTTCCAATATGACCAAAATTGGTTTAGAAATTCATTGTCAGCTAACACATTTGAAAAGCAAGTTATTTTGTTCATGTAAGGCAAATTATAGGGAATTTGAGATTAATGAAAATATTTGTCCTGTTTGTATGGGGTTACCTGGAAGTCTTCCAAGATTAAATCAAGAAGCAGTAAAAAAAGCAACAATCATTGCAATGGCGTTAAACTGCTCAACTCCTGAAAAAATTGCATTTTTTAGAAAAAATTATTTTTATCCTGATTTGCCTAAAAACTTTCAAATCACACAACTCAATATTTACGGAGACACAAGTGTGGGCGGTTCAGGTTCCATAATGGTTGGGGATAAAAAAATTAGGATTACTAGAATTCAACTAGAAGAAGATCCTGGTAGATTAATCTATGAAGGAAGCTCATCTAAGAATCAAATCACATTAGTGGATTACAATCGTGCAGGTACGCCTCTAGTAGAGATTGTGACAGAACCTGATTTTGAGAGTCCTAAACAAGTTAGAGAGTTTCTCAATATTTTATCAGATTTATTAGAAAATTTAGGTGTGTCTGATCCTAGTTTGGAAGGTGCAATGAGAGCTGATGCCAATGTATCCATTGAGGGTGGAAATAAAGTAGAGGTAAAAAATATCGGTTCATTTCATGATTTAGAAAAAGCAGCTCATTTTGAGATTACCAGGCAAAACAGCTTGCATTCAAGAGATATTGAAATTGTTCAAGAGACAAGACATTGGGACGACAAAAGAAAGATTACTGTATCATCTCGTTCAAAAGAAGAAGATTTGGATTATCGCTATTTTCTTGAAGGAGATATTCCATGGGTTACAATGAATGATGGAATCGTAGATGAATTAAAATCAGAAATGCCTGAAAGTATTAATTCAAAAAAAGAAAGATATATTTCAAAATACACCATACCAGTCCAAGTATCTGAGGTTTTGTCATCTGACAAATATTATTCAGATTTGTTTGAACAATCCCATAACGAATCTAATGCAAAAGAGATTGCAAATATAATTACAACTGATTTGATGGGACTTGTGGATACTAGAGAGAAAAGAGATAAATCAAAAATGACATCCAAACATTTGTCTGATTTGGCAGACTCTATTCAATCTGGAAAGATATCTAGAAACTCTTCAAAAAATGCATTACATGAAATCGTAAAAACAGGAAAAGAACTTTCTCAAATTATTTCAGAATTAGATTTGGGTAATGTGTCTGATGAATCAGAACTTGCAGGAATTATTTCTGAAGTAATTAGTGCTGAACCTCAAGCAGTAGAGCAAGCAAAATCAAACCCTCAAACAATTAATTATTTGGTGGGTAAAGTAATGCAAAAAACAAAAGGTAAGGCAGATCCTACAAAGACTTTGGATTTACTAAAAAAACAATTAACTTAAGAATCATAATTTTGTAGTGTATTCAATGGTTCATTTTTACATAAATAAAATCAAACCTGTCCCACAAAAACCATCTACATGCATTGATTGTGGAGGATTAGAACTAAAAGATGATGCAGTTTTAGCTACTATGGGACCATCTCAAAAAGATGCAGATTATGTTCCATCTGTCCTATGTTTATCATGTGAAACATTAATGATAATTACCACACATCCTGGAGCAGTAATTGGAGTGAATCATTCTGCAGGAAATCAAGCAACTGTACGAAATCAATAACATCAAACTCTTAATTTGACCGTATTGAAAAATAATTCATGGTAAAATTAGCTTTAGAAGATATTGAATTTATCAAAATTTTAGCAACCTCTGATGCAACTATACTTCAAACAGGCATGAATGAGGCTACAAAACAAAGATTAGATG
>CALBNQ010000019.1 GCA_937896495.1 uncultured archaeon
TTTCTGATAATGTGGTTCCAGAAATATATGCCAAAAATGCAGGTATCATTGGTAAAATACATGGAGCAACAAACGATCCAAGTCCTGCAAGCAATGCAATTCCTAATGTAATTTCTACCATAATCTCATATCCTGATTTTTCCATTAAAGCCTTCTTCTGAAATTTTTCCTCATGTTACATGCCAATCCGTTTTTAACTGGGTTGAATGGAATTTTTAATATGAACAAACGTTTCATTATTGTCGGAATTGTTTTAGGAATAGCAATCACATTAGCTGTACTTATCGGCTCTCCTGCATTCATGGGCTTTGATTCAATGAGATAATTAACAAAATCTCTTGAATGCTTTTTCAAAAATAAACAGTGTTTTTTCTATATCCTTCTTTGTTAGCCATGCTGTGACTGAAATTCTTAGCCTTGCTTGATTTTTTGGAACTGTTGGAAACCTGATGGGTTGTACAAATAACCCGTTGTCATTCAAATATTCTCCAAATCTCATTGCTTCGTTTTCTTTTCCAATTATTATTGGAATGATGTGTGATTTTGATTGAATACTGTAACCTATCTCTTTAAGGCCATGTGATAGTTGTTTAGTATTTTCTTTTAGTATTTTTCTCTGTTTTTCTCTATCTGATTCAAATCTTTCTAAAGTATGTTCAATTAAGAATGAAGGGAGTGCAGATGTATAGATAAATGATTTTGATTTGTTTATACATAAATCAATTACATTATTTTGTGATGCCACATAACCTCCAAATGATCCTAGACCTTTACTTAAACTACTAATGTACACATCGATTTTCTTTGAAACTTTGAAATTATTTGGTGTGCCTTTTCCATCTGATCCTAAAACAAAATCTCCATGTGCATCATCCACGATTGTAATTGCATTTGATTTTTCAGATATCTCTGTAATTTGTTTTAAATTAGATAAATCTCCATCCATACTGAATACCCCTTCAGTGATTACAAACTTGTTTTCTCCTTTTTGTTTTAATTTTATTTTCAAATCTTGCATATCATTATGTTTGTATATTGAAATTTTTGCATCTGATAATTTGCACGATTCAATTATACTTGCATGATTTAATTCGTCACTGAAAATTATGTCTCCTTTTTTTGCAATTGATGAAATTACTCCAAGATTAGTCATGTATCCTGTAGGAAAAATTAAACTGTTTTGTTGTGATTTGTGTTTTGCAAGACTTTTTTCTAATTTTTTATATGACTCATCATTTCCTGAAACTGATCTAGAACTCGATTGAAGTTGCTTGATTTGATTTTTTTTAGTTTGAATTCCAAGGTAATCATTAGAGCTTAGATTTAGTAATTTTTTACCATTAATTGTAATATGTGAGCCTTGAATTTTTCCATATCTTAATTTTCTATACAAATTCTTTTGTTTAATTGACTCTAATTCTAAATCAATAAAATTTAGTTTATGTTTGAAGGCCAATCTTTTCAATCATTTTGAGGTCTTTTTCAGCCTCATTTCCTCCCATTGTCAAATACCCTGCAGTAATGATTCCATTGGCACCACTCTGTAACAACTCTTCTCCAGAATCATCAAGCATTGTTTCTCTTCCACCTGAAATTTTTATCACTGCTTCTGGTAAAAGGAATCTTATCACTGAGAACATTCTTACAATTTCTGAATTTTTTAATTCTGTTTGTAATTCTAATGGTGTACCTGGAACTGGAACTAAAATGTTGATAGTTACTTCTTCAGGGTACAATCTTGCTAGTTCTAATGTTAATTCTAATCTTTGCTCTCTTGTTTCTCCTAACCCTATAATTCCTCCTGTACATAATTCTAATCCTGCTTCACGTGCTATTGCTAATGTCTTTAATCTGTCTTCATATGTATGAGTAGTACAAATTTCTGAGAATTTTGATTTTGCAGTTTCTAAATTGTGATTGTATCTTTTTACTTTGAGTTCTTTTAATTTTATAGCTTGTGTTGATGTGAGAAAACCTAAACTGCATTCTACACTGATTCCAACTTTTTGATTTATTTGTTCTATAATATTACAAACTTTATCAAAATCTTTTGGTGACGGTTCTCTCCATGCTGCAACTAAACAGTATGATTCTGCACCTTCTTCTTTTGCTTTGGTTGCTTTACTTACTACTTCTTCTGGACTAGGAAGTTGGTATGTGTCTACACCAGTGTCAAAAAATGCCGATTGTCCACAAAAAGTACAATCTTCACTACATGCATTTTTTTTTATATTGTTTAATTGTTCAACATCTATTTTTCTTCCATTGAAATCATGTGTGATTTCATTTGCACATTTTGCAAGATCTTTTAAATTCTCATCTGGAATATTCAGTAATTTTTCTGCGTCTTTAGAAGATATGTGAATTCCTGCAAAAACCTTTTCTTGACACTCTTTGATGAACGCTACATTGTCCATGATTTTTCAATAATATTTCCATTTATAACAACACTGGTAGTCAAAATCTTTCCATTATTGGCAATTTTAGGCACAAATGCGTTAACCTTAGGCATGATGAGGGGTTAACATAAATTATATTTTTGATGTTGGTCTTTTTTATCCCATGTATGTAAATACCAAACAAATCACATTTGAAATAAAAAATAATGTATTAGAAAAACAAAATTTAACTAAATTTTAATTTCAAATTTTTCGATGTATTTTTGAAAATATTCTTGTATTGCTGTAACTGTCTTTTTTTCCTTATATCGATTTAAAATAAAATTCATAATTTTTTTAATATATTTCTCTAACCTTTCTTTTCTTTCTATTACTATTGAGTGAGATATAATTGATGATTTTTCTTGATTGTTTAATCTAATGATAATCATGTATGCACTAACTACTTCTTCTTGAATATGTTCTAGTAATTCTAAACCTTTTTTTCTAAAATGTATTCCATCATTCATCATGATTCTAGGCATTTGTTTAATGACATTTAGTTCTGTTTTTTGATTAGTTTCAAAAACTTCCATCATTTTCAAAAAATCATATTCACTTTGTGCTTTATTCATTTTTTTATACACACTTTTATTTTTATCCGGTTTGGTTTCAAGATAATTCATTTCTTCAAGCCTTTTTAATCTGTAAATTATGGCTGATTTATCTCCACCAATCTTTCTAACTATGTCATTTGTAAATCTCCAATTACTTGTCACTTGCAATATTTTATCATCATAGATAGTTGTCATATCGGTTCAGTTTACAAAACTGCTAGTTAAATCATACCATGAAAAAATAACATATCTGAATTTCATTTCTTTCAAGTTCACTGTAGTATTAGCAATACATTCTAAATTTGTATAGATTGTAGACAACTATCTTTCTAATCTAGATTAGTCACAGAAATAATATGAGAAATTCTGATTTTACTATAATAATCCATATCACAATTCCATTGAGAGTTTATAGAAGATTTTGTCATTATGACAATCGGTCAGAAACATGGGGGGCAAAATATTGAAAACTAGCATGAACGAGAAGGTTGATCAACCTTTAGAACTCTTAATGGCTTCTCTAAAATCCATAGATTCAAGAGGTAACTACAAGAGAAATTATCTAAGATTTTTAGAATTTACAGGCATGAAAAACGGTCAACAAATCCTTGATACCACGCCTAAAAAACTCACTATGATTATCATTGAATATGTTTTAGATCTGTCAGAAAGAGTCAATCCCAACACAATTCCTAGCTATCTTTCTTGTGTCCGTTCATTTTTAGAAATAAATGATGTTGAATTAAGATGGAAGAAAATTAAAAAGTTCTATCCAGCCACGATAAAGATCTCAGGTCAAAACGCCTACTCTACTGAAC
>CALBNQ010000020.1 GCA_937896495.1 uncultured archaeon
TAATTTATCTTGGCCGTTGCTTAACCGAATTCGTTGGGATGGTGCAAAACTAAGATCTATGTCATCATTAATGTCAAAAAAATTACATTTGTCTTCTAGTACATTTGTGACAATTTGTTTACCTTATGTTTTGTTTTGTATAAAAAATAAAACATTGGAATTAGAATTACAAGAAACTTTTGGAGATCTTCTTGAAAAAGAAATGGAGCAAATACAATGAGTTGGAGAAAAATCCCAATGAAATTTCCTGGAATTTGTATTGTTTGTAATGAAAAAATTTTGGTTAATGAAATTGGATTATGGGCAAAAGGATTAGGTGTTAAACATGAAAAATGTACTGAACTTGATGAATTACCCTGTATTGTATGTGGATCTTCTGCTGGTTGTACTAGGTGCGAATTCCAAGATAATTGTGATATTTCAAATGTGTCTCAATTTTGTATATGTAAAAAATGCAGTGAAGAAAAAAATGCTTTTGTTTCTTATCAAAAATTCACAAATAAGAAATTCTCTATTTTAAATTCTTGATCTTGGAATGAAACACTGATTTTTGAATTAGTATAATAATATGAAAATCTTGAATTTTGAAATTAAATTAATATAGGAAACCATTATGCTTTAGATTATCATTATGCATTCTGAAAAGATTGAAAAATCTAGTAAAAATAACAAGATCGCATTACAAGGTGGTGGGCAAGATCGAATTACAGCTCAACATGAAAAAGGCAAATTAACTGCACGTGAAAGAATTGATCTTTTAGTTGATGAAGGTACTTTTACTGAAATTGATCCATTGGCTACTCACCACTATCATGAATATGACATGCAGAAAAAGAAATTCTTTACTGATGGTGTTGTTGGTGGTTATGGAAATGTAAATGGGAGACAAATCTTTGTCTTTGCTTATGATTTCACTGTTCTTGGTGGGACACTAAGTCAAATGGGTGCTAAAAAAATCACTAAACTTATGGATCATGCTGTTAAAACTGGATGTCCTATTATTGGCATAATGGATTCTGGTGGTGCAAGAATCCAAGAAGGAATTATGAGTCTTGATGGATTTGCAGATATATTCTATCACAATCAATTAGCTTCAGGAGTTATTCCACAAATTACTGCTAGTATAGGTCCATCTGCTGGAGGTTCTGTTTATTCTCCTGCAATGACTGATTTTGTTATAATGGTAGAAAAAGTTGGTAGTATGTTTGTAACTGGTCCTGATGTAGTTAAGACTGTATTAGGTGAAGAGATTTCATTTGATGATCTTGGAGGTGCAATGACTCACGGTTCAAAAAGTGGTGTTGCACATTTTGTTGCACAAAATGAATACGATTGTATGGATTACATCAAAAAATTAATTTCATTTTTACCTCAAAACAATACAGAAGAACCACCTAAAACCAAAACTGATGATGATCCTAACAGATTAGATCACAATCTCATTAACATAATTCCTGAAAATCCTTTACAACCATATGACATGAAAGAAATAATCAATTCAATAGTTGATAATCATGAATTTTTTGAGGTTCATGAATTATTTGCACCAAATGTTGTTGTAGGTTTTGGAAGAATGAATGGACAAGTTATAGGAATAATTGCAAATAATCCAATGCATATTGCAGGTGCACTTGATATTGATTCTTCAAATAAAGCAGCACGTTTCATAAGGTTTTGTGATTCATTTAATATTTCAATTATTACTTTAGTTGACACCCCTGGTTACATGCCAGGTTCAAATCAAGAACATAATGGAATTATTCGACATGGAAGTAAATTACTTTATGCATATTGTGAGGCAACTGTTCCACGAATTACATTAGTTATTGGAAAAGCATATGGTGGTGCATACATTGCAATGGGAAGTAAAAATTTAAGAACTGACATTAATTATGC
>CALBNQ010000021.1 GCA_937896495.1 uncultured archaeon
ACAAGATAATATGATCATAGTTTAGATAAGCATGATCATAAAAAAATTTAGAAAATAAAATAATGTTCATCTTAGTAATTACATTTTGTACAAATGTATGTTAATTTCAATTTATGATCTACAAATGCATGAGTCAAAGAAACTTTTGTAAAAGAACGACAAACTCTACAAACTCCAAGCATGGTAATGTTTGTGAAAAATAAAGTTAACTAGATATATCAAAAATTGGTTCGATCAAAGTCAACTACAACTTAGTCTCAAAATTAACTAGTTTTTCGTATATCAAATACAATGATTAAAGAAATGATAGGTTTGATTTGGGATTTAATTTCAGGTAATTAAGATACATGTTGAAAATATCTATTGAACCAAACATGAATTACAAGAATAATACCAAAAGATCGGCAAAACATACAAAAACTAGATAATCGTTTCATTAACGTGCAGACGAAGTTTATTTTTGTCACAGGTGGTGTGATGTCTGGCCTTGGAAAAGGTGTTACAACTTCCTCGATTGCAAAATTATTACAATTATCTAATCAAAAGGTGTCATGTATCAAAATAGATCCATACCTAAACTATGATGCAGGAACCATGAATCCAGTGGCTCATGGGGAAGTATTCGTTACTGATGATGGAGGGGAATGTGATATGGATATTGGAAATTATGAAAGATTCCTAAACCAGGACATTCCAAAGAGTCACAATATCACTACTGCACAGGTGTATTCATCAGTAATAGAATCAGAAAGAAAAGGAGAATATTTGGGAGCATGTGTTCAGATAATTCCACATGTAACTGATGAGATTAAAAACAGAATTAGAAAAGTTGCCAAAGATGAAGAATTAGATTTTCTGATTGTAGAGTGTGGTGGAACCGTTGGAGACATTGAATCATTACCATTTCTTGAAGCATTAAGACAGATGAAAGTAGAAGAAGGTCCACAAGGAGTAATATTTGTTCATGTGACTTTAGCCCCATCACTTGATGTTGTAGGGGAGCAAAAAACAAAACCAACACAACACAGTGCACAAGAATTGCGAAGAATCGGTATTCAACCAGACTTTTTAGCAGTAAGATGCTCACTACCATTACAAGAAAAAACAAAACAAAAGATTGCAATGTTTACAAATGTAACTGCAAGTGATGTACTATCATGTCATGATGCAAAATCAATTTTTGAAGTTCCTCAAATGTTATACGACCAAGGAATTATGGATTCAATATTTACAAAGTTTAACAAAGTTGGAATGCTCAATGCATCAGCTAATTGGGACAAATGGAATGAGATATCACAAAAAATGGTAAATCATGAAGATCAAAAAATAAAAATTGCAATGGTTGGAAAATATGTAACACTGGCTGACAGTTATGTAAGTGTGAATCATGCACTAAAACATGCAGGAGCAGAAATAGGAAAATCAGTAGATATTGGATTAATTGATTCAGAGTCAATTGAAGATTATTCTATTCTATCAAAGTATGATGGAATACTAGTTCCAGGAGGATTTGGAACTCGTGGCTCAGAAGGGATAATTGGGACGGCAAACTATGCACGTGAAAATAATATACCATATCTTGGAATTTGTTTTGGATTCCAATTAGCTGCCATTGCATTTGGACGAAATGTGTTAAAATTAGAAGATAGTAATTCTACTGAAATAAAACCAGATACACAAAATCCAATTGTGGATTTACTCCCAGAACAAAAAGATGTCTCAAACATGGGAGGGTCATTAAGGTTAGGAGCAAACGATGTCCAAATTAAAGAGGGAACAAATGCACAGAAAATTTACAATTCCGATGTAATTAGTAAGCGTCACAGGCACAGATATGAGATTAACAAACAATACATTCCAGAATTTGAGAAAAACGGATTAATTTTTTCAGCAGATAGTGATGGCGGAAAGAGAATGGAAATACTTGAAATTCCTACACACAAATTCTATCTAGGAGTACAATTTCATCCAGAATTTAACAGTAGACCAGGATTTCCAGAAAAAGCATTCATGTCATTTATCAATGCTGCATCGCAGTAGACGAAAAATAAAATAAATTATTTTTTAATTCAAATTCAATCCATTCAATAAAACTACTAAAGCATTAACTCTTTTTTGAATAAAATGTTCTGACTTGTCTCCTTTATCCCCTAAATTGGCCAAGACATCAGATACCTTGACTAATTTTGCATTTGCAGACATTTTGTGACAACTTTCCAAATATTCCTCACTTGAAATTTTATTTTTAAAGGTTAACTCTTTTACAAGACTCAATACTATATCACCAAATTTTTCTTTGATTTTTTCTTCACCATATGGGGTATCTTCTAGCACATCATGCAGATATCCTGCACACAAAACATCAGAATCTTTTACATTTAATTTTTTTAAAATACTAACTACTTTTTCTGGATGAACAGAATACGGAGTGGTGCCATCTTTTCTAAATTGGCCCTTGTGCGCCAAGATCATTTCACTTTTTGCAAGTTTTACTTTATCCAAGGTATTATTCCCAACTTTATCAAACATACCATTCCATGAATACTTTGTGAATAAATTATACATAATCAAAATATTTCAAAAAATCAAGTTTTAAGATTTTTTACCCATACACTTTTCACAGCAAGTCATTCCAGTTTCCTCGTTAATTGTAACTGGTACTCCTGAAGAATAACAACTCCTACACATTCCTCTACGCATAATCTTACTAATGATATAACGTGATAAATTATTCTTCATTGAATTGATATGATATAATGGTGAGATCAGAATCACATTGTGAAAATAAAGTATTTGATTCACAAGAAAAGAAGAAGATTATGATAAAAACACACATAATGCAAGTTTCTGATGAGTGAAAAGTTACATGTATTTTTTGTTTGATTTGATGTAATATTTCATGAACCATTTTAGAAAGTAAATCTCATTTTCCTCTATTTGTCCTTTCTCTAAAGATTTGTAGTAACTTTCTCTATCAGAATATTTTATGTTAAGTGGCGGAAAGTCATTATCCACCAGTATGTAGTTCATAATCATCCTTGAAATTCTACCGTTTCCATCTCCAAATGGATGTATGCTTACAAATCTAAAATGAATCATGCCAGCTAGTTGTACAGGATTGTTTGTTTTTTTTAATTCTGTGTATTGTGTTATGAATTGTTTGAAAAATTGTGGTACAAATTTCCAATGAGGGAATATCGATTCACTGTTTGTTACAAATACTGCAGTTTTTCTTAATTTTCCTGCAAATTCTGGTTTTGTCTTTTCAAACATTTCATTATGCCATGCTAATATTATTTTTTCAGATAGTTTTGGCAAAACTTTTATCATTTTTAGATATACTTTGTGATGTGTTTTTGCCTCTATCATGTCATGTTCAGGTTTACCGCTTGGAGTTAATGAAAATCTGAGTAAATCAACTGTTTCTTTTTTTGTTAGTGTTGATCCTTCGATTTTTTGTGAGTCATGTGTGAATAATACTGAAAAATCTTTTAGATGTTCTTTGATTGATGTTTTAGCTTGTGCAGTGTACCCTTTTTTGATTTTTTTTAAATTAATTTCCCAGTCCTTACACCACAATAATAATAAAAATTCCCTCTTGATTTTTTCAATATCTTTAGGTTTTGTTTTTCCCAGATACTTTTCTTTTTGAATTTTTCCTGTGTTATGAATTAGATAATAGTATGTACTCTTGCCTCTTTTACGTGTGATTAATGAAACCATAATAT
>CALBNQ010000022.1 GCA_937896495.1 uncultured archaeon
CTTTATAATAATTTCCGGTAAATTCATAGACGACCTTCTTTTTTAATATTTATTGACAAAACTAATTGTATGCCTAACAGGAATGCCTGGAGCAGGTAAATCAACAATTGCTGAAGGATTGAAATCTAAAGGATATGATATTATCAATATGGGAAATGCTGTACGAAAAGAAGCAAAAAAAAGAAATTTAGAATCTACAAGATCAAATCTTGGAAAACTCATGTTAGAACTAAGAGAGAAAAATGGACCTGGAGCAATAGCTGAATTAATCAAATCAGAAATTGAATCTTCTCCATCAAATGTGATTTTGATAGATGGTGTAAGATCAAATGACGAAATACAAGTACTTAGAAAATTTGGCATTGTTAAATTATTAGCAATTCATGCATCAACTGATACTAGATTTGATTTTTTGCAAAAACGAGGTAGATCAGATGATCCTCAAACAAAAGAACATTTTGAAGAAAGAGATAACAGAGAATTAGGAGTTGGAATTAGCAATTCAATTGCATTATCTGATTATGCAATATCAAACATTGATCTTACAAAAGACAAATTAATAGATTCGGCATTTAAAATAATTCAAAGTTGGACATAATGAAAATTCCAAATATTAGTTGTAAAGTGGAAATGTTTTGTACCGTTAATCCATCAGAAGATTCAGAGAAAGTAAAAAAATCAATCTTGAATATTTTTCCAAATTCAAAGATAGAATTAAAAAATTTTCTAATTCATGCACAATCAAAAGATCTTAATTCTTTTGAAAAAATATACGAAGTAATACGTTCTAAAAAATCTTATAAAACATATGCACGAAATCTTGAAAATAATTTTAAAAATGATTCAACATGGTTTTATCTTAATAAACAAGCTGCATTTGTTGAACAGATTGCAATTTGTGAAGGATCAGATGAATCTCCTTTAGGACCAATTAAAGTAATTTTAACCTCATCTAACATTGATGAAATAATTGATTGGATTGTTTATGATGATTAGAGTTAGTTAAGAAAATTAACTCTTATTTGATTATTTTTTTTAGTTTTAATCTAAAATCTATTTTTTATAATCATTAGAAAATGTTAATTAAATTAAGCATAATTGTGGGAATCGTCGTATTTGGAAGCATAATCT
>CALBNQ010000023.1 GCA_937896495.1 uncultured archaeon
CTGGAAATTGCTCTGGTTCATACATACTTCTAGGCAAGGTTCTTGCTGCTTTTTCCAAGTGAATTTTTCCACCTAAATTTATCGCTGCTACAATATTTTGAACTGTAATTACTGCATCTTTTTTTATTTTTATTTTACCTTTTCTTAATTTTTGAACAACTGTGTTTACAGCTTTGATTGCCATTTCTTCAGATTTAGCACCAGTACACACCATTTTACCTGTTCTAAAAATTAGTGTGGCTGTTCTAGGACTTTTTAATCTAAAAACTAATCCTGGAAATTGTTCAGGATGATATTCTGTATCTGGAAATTTTTCAGTAATTTCATTAAGATCAATTTTTTGGTCCACTGATGCAGATGCAACTACATTTTCAACACTAACTATGGGTTTAGTTTGAGGCATAACGAGGGACTTTATATAACCCCTTTATATATACTAGTCAAATTTTTTTCAATACTTTCAAATTATTTAGTGTCGCCCAACCCATTGGTATCTATACTCTTCATCGATAATTTCTGATACAATTTCTTTGTTTTTGGTTTTTGTTTTAGGTAAATCCACATCAAAGAACCCTAACTGTCCTTTCCACGGAATAGGAATTCTTAATGATCTTGGATTTTTTAATAAAAATCCAAAAGTTTTGTTTCTAAATTCTTTTGAAGACAAATGTAATTCCCTATCAATTTTAACTTCTTTAATTGAATCATATTTTTTTACTTGATACAATTCCGCTTTTCCAATTATTGCACCTGTAACTAATTTTTCATTTATTTTCAATCTTTTACAATCATCATTTCTGATTTTTATAGGTGCATGAATCAAAAACTCTCCACGAAAATTGGTACTCCAACTTCTCAATTCAATAATTTTTTTTCCTGAAATTATTAAATTAGCAAACGGTTGAGAAACTGATAAACACTTCAAAATTTTATTCTTTGGCTATTTGGATATATTCGCCTGGACTTTTACCTCTTCCTTCAGGTAAATTAGTAATCCCTCCATTCAAGCTTTGAGTTACAATTCCTTTACCAGCTAACACTTGTGATGTCATTAGAGATGTGTTTCCTGCCATACATACCAGTAATGATTTTCCTTTAGACCCATCTAATTCCTTGTTCAATTCTTCTGGAATTTGTTGTGTTGTAAGTAAATCACTTATCACTTTGGCTTTAGGAATAGAAATTTTTGATTTATCAACACCAAGTGATTTTGCAATAATTTCAATTCCTTCTTCACGTGGAGTGTATTGAGTGTGAACCCAAATTATTTTATCATACTCTTCTGCTTTTGCTGCTGCATCTTCAAGAGAAATATTCATAGAGACTTGATTCTCTGATATCTGTTTAAAATTCTTTCTGTATTTTTCAATTCCATCTGCAACAATCACTATAAATTTTTCAGCTTTTTTTAGATTTGCCATTTGCATCGCTGCATACAGTTCCAAAGCTGTGCTTTCTCCTATATCATGACCTTTATCTACAAAAAATTTGAAAAGTAATTTTACTTTTTCAAAATCTATTTCATACTCTTCTGCAAATGTTTCAGGCATGTATAGTTTTAACCCTGATGCTTTAGCTTTTGTTCTAATCCCTGCAACATCTTGACCTGCAGGTGGGAATACTACATTGATTGCCTTTTTAGAATATTTTTCAATCATATATTGACTTAATCCTCCTGAAGTACCGCCTGTACCAAATGAACAAATCATCTGATAATTTTCTAAAGAATCTTCTTTTTCATGTAATTGTTGATCGATTTCAGGAGCTGTAACTGTTTTGTGAATTTCTACATTCAATTCATTATCATATTGTTTTGGACAAAATAAGTCATAAATTCTTGCAAGAACTCTTGCCAAATTAATAATATCTTGTTTAGCTAATAATGTTTCAATTTCATCAATGTTTTTATCAAAAATTTCAGGATCAAATCCAATCTCTGCTAATTGTGATCTAACATTACCTGCGGTAGCTTTTGCTGCTAACTCATTTGCTTTATTTTCCATTCCTGGTGCTGGACAGATATCCATATCCAAATCCATGATTCGAATATTTTCATTTCTGAGTTCTTTGAAAACTCCTTCTTGTAATTTTCTTGATACAAGTGCTACTACATTGATTCCAAGTTTGGATAATTGACCCAGGGCAATTCCAAAATTTCCTGAAGTAGCTTCAATCACTGTTTGATCTCCTTTCAATTCTCCTGAAATAATCGCATTATGAATAATATGAGCCGCTGCTCGAACCTTGATTGAACCGCTCAAAAGTGTTGAATCAAATTTTCCGTAAATTTTCAAATTTTTATCATCAAGATCTAATTTGTATATTGTTTTTGCACATTCTTTCAAATCATCAGTAAGATCAACTAACGGTGTAGGATTGACAATTTTTGAAT
>CALBNQ010000024.1 GCA_937896495.1 uncultured archaeon
TACCTGAACCAATTACATTAAATCCATTATTACTTGACGATGTAATCACATTATTCTTGACAATGTGATTTGTGGAAACTGTTTGATCAAAACTTGCATATGAAATATGCACTCCATACCCATTCGCATCAGTAATCGTATTGCCATCTATACAATATCCAGTTCCATCAATTGAGATGCCTCCTCCTGTAATCTGATTGTTTTTTATGACGATGGGGTTATTCAGATCGATACTCGGAGCAACATACAGTCCATTTCCAGAGCAACTACCATCTCCATTTCCCATGAATTTGTTATGTCCTGTAACAGTAATTCCACTTCCTGCACTGTTGGGAAAAAGTGAGCTAGAAACAGTGTTTCCTTCAAGAGTCAGCCCATCAGTTCCGTAAAGATAGATTCCGTATTTTCCCACATCATTTACTACCACATTTGTAATTGTCAGACCGTTGGTGTTATGAGATGAAATTCCAGTTTGGAAATTTGTTATGGTAATGTCTTTAATTGAAATGTTTGATGATTGTCCAGTGATGTGAATTCCATTATGGTCAATACCACTTGTACTGCTTCCTGTAATTGTATGGCCATTTCCATCAAGGATTAGTCCAATATTGGTTGGATCATCTTGCCATCCTTGTGAGGAAATCGTTATTCCTTGAGAATCAGAGGTTATGGAAATGTCTGCAGTTAACGTACATGTCTTACTTGTATCATCCCAGGTACCTACAGTTGAGCAGTCGCCTCCGTTATTATTATTCAAAGAAATGCCAGATGATGAAACAGTGCCAGACGGGGATGATAATTCAATGGTAAAGTTTTGTTCCACACATATACCATATTCTGCTGCACAAATTTCTAAATTCCAAGTTCCGTAAACTAAATCACTGGTAGGGGACACCAATCCATCTTGATTGTAACTTGGTTGTCCAGTTCCTGCACTGCCATTGTAATCTCCATCAGAACCATCAGGCTTTGTCATTGTAAATGTAAGATTAGTTGATGCCGGTGCATCACCAATTACATGATACCTAGTTTGAGTTCCATCTTCATAGATTTCTAAACTGTCAATGGTTAATGCGACAGTAGAACTAGTGGCAGTAGAAGACGTTGCAGTAGATTCAGATGCTGCAATATTGATTGGAGTTGCAAATTCAATTAAATTATTAATATTTGGATCATTAGAACCTAAAGCATTTGAGAATGCTGCAAATTTGTACTCCCCACTTTCAAAATTAGTATTACAAGTGGTCCCTCCTCCAACATTTGCACCTGCATGCCACTGAGAGTTTTCATAAT
>CALBNQ010000025.1 GCA_937896495.1 uncultured archaeon
ACTTTTAATGGATTATTTTCATCACCCAAAGATCCAATTGTTGATGCAACACCTGCAGTAGCAATGCCGATAATTGTGGAAATTATGAGAAATCTGAGAGTCTTTTTTCTTTTGTAAGGATCTCCTGTCCCTGGCCAAATCATAATGATGATTTTAATACAATTCCTTAAAGTCCTTTCTTTTGATTACTATTTTCCAATAACCTATTTTGATATTTTAAGAATCCAATTTTTTTGTTTTGTACTTTTACATGATTCTTCATTTTATTTTCAATTCCATCCGATGAATTCACATAAAATGAAATTCATATTTCTTCAAGTGAAACCATAATCGTTCAAGTATGGAACCGTTTTGTTCAAGTAATATCAAAATCGTTCAACTAATCATTCATTTGTTCAAATAGAATTACAAAAAGGATTTAGGCATGCCTATTTTTACTCCAAACATGTCCAAAACTAGACTAAAATTGATATTTTAGAAATACATTTGAACAAAAATCATGTGATTTGAACGGACTTTGTAATTATCTATGATTATTTTTCTTTACGATAATCGTAATGGTTCTCTAGAAAATGAAAAGGAAAAGAGGGTTGTTTAGATCACTTGCCAAGGTCTTGTTGCAAACGTAATAACATATCCGATACCAATCATGATTGATTGATATGCAATATTGGTATATGGAATTGGTTTGATAATTGGATCACCTTCGACGACAACTGTTTGACCTGGACCGAGTCCTGGACCAACTTTGGCTACATTGAGTTGGGTGTGTACGTGGTATACACCTGCTTCAAGTGCTTTAGCAGATAGTGAATATTCAACAACAGCATTACCTGGAATGTCAAAGACGTTTCCTGGTGGGTCTCTTGCTAACATCTCCCATCTGTTACCTGCATTGGTTGACTCTGAGAAAATGGATATCCATCCTCTAAGGTCTCTTTCTACAAGACTGACTAATGTTCCTTGAAGAGTCAAGGTTTCGCCAGTTTGTAAGGATTGTCTGTTAAAGGTTTCATCTTCAATTCTAATGAAACGACTTTGGAGTTGTGCTTGGACACCGTGTGCATCTGCAGTTGGAACAATTGTTTCAACCCAGTTGAAACCTAGAGTTCCTAGTGCTAATACAACAGCTAGTCCGAATACGAAAATCTTTTTTTCGACCATAGTTATCCCTAATTTGTAAAAGATAATCCACGTCGTTATATGTTTTGCCTTCGTTACTAGGATCGTTGTTTTTTCAATTGTTTATCATCAATGATTAACAATAAAAATATGAAAAAACTATTGTAATTATTTTATTTATTTTTTATATATAATTAAATAATTTCTATATACTAATAAAAAAATAGATATTTTTTCATTAAATTTTATTATTTTTCAAACCTTTGCTTTATATCACTAACTGACATGAATATTAGCATGGCACAGATGCCCGCATTAATCCCAAAAGAAGTTGAGATTCAGAGACTAAAGAAAATCTGGCTCATCATCATTGCTATGGGATCTACTGCAGCCTCAGTCGAAGTAGATAACTTCGTTGATGGTTCTCTACACCAGACATCTATCAGAGATAGTGCATTTACACCAGCACACTGGTGGCTATACTCCCACTTCATCACATTACCACTTGGATGGGGAGCAGCAGCTATCTATGATAGAAAAATACCTGTTCTTAGAGGTCCAAATAATTCAATGAACACAGGTTTGAAAATGACCATTCTTGGTTATTTAGCAACTATGTTTACAATTGGAGTCAATGAGATGTGGCACTTTTGGTTTGTAGAGGAAATATTTGCGGTTCCAAACCACTGGATGTTTAACATGGGAGTCGTTGTGGCTTTCATTGGTGCACTTGCATACGTAGTTAGAGTATATGCTCGACTCGTAGAATTAGGTGCAGAAACTCCTGGTGAGAACCCATATGTTGCAGAAATGTACAAGATGGCCCTTGAAGGCAAATTGTACAGCAGATCAATTCCATAGAAAAAGTGCATTAGCACACTTTTTTTCTATTTTATTATTTTTAGAAAATTA
>CALBNQ010000026.1 GCA_937896495.1 uncultured archaeon
ATGAATTAGAAAGAGCTGGATGTGAAATTCTTTCTGATTGTTGTACATGTCTTACACCTCTGATTAACAAAGATGATGTAGATGTAGTTACAACAAATAGCATTAAAGGCGCATTTTATTTAAAAAACTCTAATGGTGTTGGTGTAAATCTCAAATCATTATCACAAATAATTGAAGATGAAACAAAATGAATAAAGTTCTAGTTGCAGGTAAAGTTAGTGGAACCATTTTAAAATCAAAAGATTCTATTAATTTTTTAGGAACTGTTGATAAAAAAACTGGAATAATTAGTGATAAGAATCATGATCTTTATGACAAATCACTTAAGGATTTCATTTTAGTATTTCCTTCAGGAGTTGGAAGTAGTGTTGGTGCATATACAATTTACTCTATCAAATCAAATGATGTGGCGCCTATAGCAATGATTTGTCAAAAAGCAGATCTTACTGTAGCTACTGGATGTGCATTAGCAAATATTCCATTAATCACAATTTCAAACGAAGAATTTTTTTCGCTTGAAGATGGAATGAAAATTTCACTTGATACTGAAAATTCTAATCCAATTCATCATCAGTAAAATTTTGTTTTTCAGCATACCCTACTTCAACCTCTTTGATTTGACTCTTTCCTGCAGGCATAATACGCACAAAATCGTCGATGCTGATTTTTTTTGTAATTTCCTCATGAATTTTTGAAAATTCAATTCTGATTTTTTTAGCTGCATCTACCATTTCTAATCCATGAGGTTCAATAATCGCATAACAAATAGAATTTTTTTTAATTGTTTCAGGTGGTCCACATGTTAACGCAAATCCATCTTCTTGTGGAATTATTCCAACTGCTAATCTAAGATTTCCTGGATTGATAAAATTTCGTTGTCCTTCAATGGTAAATGATCCTTTTGGAAGAAATTCTCCACTTGGTGCTGATTTTTTTACTTGTTCAGGATATACCCAATATGCCTTTACACCATACAATCCTTCTCTCCATGCTCTACTGAAACAAACTGTAGCATGTGCAACTTCATTCATACTGGTATCTGATGCATTTTCTGCATTTTTAATAATGAAAAAAGGTGAACCAAAAATATCTGCATGGAATATCTTATCATTTTTTACTAAATGTTTTCTAACAACTGCAGAGTTTGATGCAGCATCTCTTCCACCTACAACTAAAAAATCATCAGAAGTATTAAACCATCTATATCTTTCATACCAATTTTTTTTCCTAATTTCTGTAACTATCATAATATCTTGTTCAGATTCTGTTTTACTTTGCAATTTTTCTAGTTTCTTTTCAGTTTTTGATTTGATACCTTCAATTGATTTTATTGCACCAGATTGTTTTTTTGCTTCATTAAATAAC
>CALBNQ010000027.1 GCA_937896495.1 uncultured archaeon
TCTCTTTGGAGCGGCTTTGCGTTTAGGTGCTGCCTTTCTCTTTGGAGCTGCTTTTTTAGTTGCAGTTTTTCTTGTAGCTTTTCTTTTAGGAGCTGCTTTTGTAGTTGATCTACGTTTAGGTGCAGCTTTTCTTTTTGTAGCCATTATTGTGACGACATTTTCATCGTTTTTCAGTGGTTAAACTAAAAAAGTTTACACAAATTGATTACTATTTATCGAGTAATCTTTTTAGAATTTTTTTTTGTTGATCGAAAAAACTTTTAGAATTAATTTTAAAACAAAAATAATTTTTTTGTAACTTGTAATTTTGTTTTTTATTTTAAATTTAATTTTTATTCGTGCTTGTATTGCATCTATGTTTTACATTTTACAAAGAAATTTGATTTTTAGTTTGTTTTTTTAATGTTAAATTATTTTTATTGAGTATATTTTTTGATCTGTTTTGTAATTTTTTTAAAATTATACTCCACGTTTTTTGATAATTGTCAACACATCTTCATCAATCAGTATGTGACTCAAACCAACTCTTTGTCCTCCAAATTTTACACTTTTCCCCCACACTAATCCGTATCTGAACTCTCTTCTCAATCTTCTATGTAATTTGTTACAGATATCTTCCACTGTGTCCCCTTCTCTTGCAATTAATGGTTCTTTAAAGTCCGTTTCTCCTCCTTTGGGACGCATGTAAATCCGTATAAATTTTAATTTTTCATAAATTTTTTCTTTTAATCCTTCAATGTTGATATCTGAATTTGCAGAAACTTCTACAACATCTGATTTTATTTTTGTTTTTAAATCCGTCAAAAATTCTTTATCCACTAAATCAATTTTATTTAAAACTGTGATTGCTTTTGAATAACTAATGTTCCCTGCAATATGATCTGATAATTGTTCTGATGTCAAATCTTCTCGCACCACAACTCTGGCACTAACAATTCCATAAAGATGTAAAATATCTTTTAGATGTTTTTCTGTAATTTTTGTAAGTTTAACTTGTTGTGCAACTGCAATTCCTCCCATTGATGCTTTTTCAATCGTGATATTTGGCGGTAATTGGTTTAATCTAATGCCTATACCTCCTAACTCATTTGTCAACACGTCTTCGTGATATGGCTGAAATACATCCAGTACCAATAATACTAAATCTGCAGATCTTGCAACTGAAAGAATTCTTTTTCCTAATCCTTTTCCTGTTGATGCCCCTTTGATGATTCCTGGAAGATCTAACACTTGAATTTTAGCTCCTCTATATTCCATCATTCCAGGTACTACTGTCAATGTTGTAAACTGAAAAGCTCCTACTGCTGATTTAGCTCCTGTCATTTTATTTAGCAATGTTGATTTTCCAACACTTGGTAATCCAATGAACACAACTGTTGAATCTCCACTCCTTCTAACATCAAATCCGTCTTGTTTCATTCCAGATTTTTTGATTACATTTTCTTCTTGTTCTCTTTTCAATTTTGCAATTTTTGCTTTTAGTAATCCTAAATGATGTTCAGTAGCTTTGTTGATCTGCGTTTTTGCCATTTCATCTTGAATAGCTTTAATTTTTTCAGGAATTCCCAATGGTTCTCACTTGTTGCGAATTCTTTTCAAATAAAATCGTATTACTTTTCTTCCGTAGCAAATATTATTCAGCTCTGAAAATGAATTTTTATGAAAAAGCGAACATTTGCAGTGGATATAGATGGAACAATTACTGAAAATGGAGGAGGGCGTATACACCTTGAATCTCTTGAAGCCCTAAGACGCTTGACTAACATGGGACACAACGTAATTTTTGTCACTGGTAGATCTTCAGTTGAAGCTTTTTTACTTGCAATTTTTGGAGGAACTACTCACATAGCTGTTGGAGAAAATGGGGGTTGTATTACTACTCAAACAAATGAACATACGCTACTTGGAAATTTAGATGAATGTAAAAAAGCATTTGATCTTATTCAAAAAAATATTGATGATGTAAAAATAAAACCTGTTTTTCCTAGAATGACTGAGGTGGTTTTGGAAAGAACCTTTGACTTGAATGATGCTCATAAATTATTGTCTGAAAATAATATTAATGTAGAATTATCTGATAGCCAATATGCATTTCATATTAATTCTCCTGGAATTGACAAAGGGTTTGGATTTTCTAAAATTATGACAAAACTATCGATTTCATCCGATGATGTTATTGCAATAGGAGACAGTGCAACTGATATTCCTCTATTCAAAGTGGCTAAAACTAGTATTGCGTTGGGAAATGCTTCTGAAATTGTTCGATCAAATGCTACAATGACTGTTGATGCCCATGCAGGTGATGGAGTAATTGAGGCATTAGATAAATTAGCGCCTAAATTATCTGAGTTATAATATGACTTTTCAATCCATACTTGATGAAATAAAAAATAATTTGAACAAAGTTTTATCCGAAATGTCCCTTTTTGACATTGATTTTTCAGTAGAACCTGCAAAACCAGGTTTTGGAGATGTTAGTTCTAACGTTTCTTACTTACTTGCAAAACAACTCAAAAAAAACCCTGCACAAATTGCACAATTAATTTCAGAAGGTTACAACAAAACTCAACATACTTTGGTTTTAAAATCTGAAGCACATTCATCTGGTTATCTAAACTTTTTTGCAAATTGGGATCGACTTTGTCAGTTAATTTTATCAGAATCTCATCTTGATACATTTGGTTTTGTAGAACTTGGGAAACAATCCCCCATTGTAGTTGAACATACTAGTGTTAATCCAAACAAAGCATTACACATAGGTCACATTAGAAATATTATCATTGGAGATACTGTATCTCGAATTTTAAGAAAAGCCGATTACAAAGTGAACGTTCTAAATTATATTGATGATTCTGGGTTACAGGTGGCTGATATCATAGTTGGTTTCACTCATTTTGGTTTTGATCAAGAACCTCCAAATGATAAAAAGTTTGATCATTATTGTGGAGATGACGTTTATGTTAAAACAACTCAGAAATACGAAGAAGATTTTTCCTTAGAAGAAATTCGTAAAAACGTCTTAAAAGAATTAGAAAATGGTTCTTCTGAAACTGCAAAATTTGCAGATATTATTACTAGAAAAGTTCTTGCCAATCAACTTGAAACTTGCTGGAATCTTTCTGTTACTTATGATTGTCTAAATTTTGAATCACAAATTATTCGTTCTGGGTTATGGAGTAAAATTTTTGAGAAATTAAAAGAGATGAAATTAGTAGAATTTGAAAATGATGGTAAAAATGCTGGTTGTTGGGTAATTCGTGGAGATGGGAAAGAAGAAGATAAAGTAATTGTTCGAAGTAATGGTACTGCAACATACATTGCAAAAGATATCCCTTATGCTGCTTGGAAATTAGGTTTACTTGATGATCCATTCCACTATGAAAAATATCCTATAGAACAACCAAATGACCAAAAATTATGGCAAACAACACTGAATGATTCTGGTTCTACTGAACATGATTTTACTGGACAAAAAGTCATCACTGTTATTGATTCAAGACAGGCTAGATTACAAAAAATAATTACTGATTTGATGACTAAATTCAAATCCGTTCCAGACACTTACGTTCATCTTGGATACGAATCAGTCACACTAAGTTCAGATACTGCAAAAACTCTTGGATTGGAAACTGAAGGAAAACAAACTCAAATGTCTGGAAGAAAAGGTCTCTATGTTAGTGCAGATTCTGTTTATGATTTGCTTAAAGAAAAAACCATCCAAGAGACTGCTAAAAGAAATCCAGATATGCGTTCTGAAGACATTGAAACTGTTGCACATAATGTTGCAGTAGGTACGATTCGATATGAAATGATAAAATACGATCTTGATAAAATAATCACTTTTGATTTGACAAAATCCTTAAGCTTGGAAGGTGACACTGCACCATACATACAATATACACATGCAAGAGCATCTAGGATTTTAGAAAAATCTGGACGTTCCACTTCAATTGATGTTGACTTTTCATTATTGATTGAAAAATCAGAACTTGATTTGGTAAAAACAATCGGCTTATTTGGAATTTCTGTTAAAGATTCGGCAAATAATTTATCTCCAAAAGTAATTGCCCGCTATTGTTATGATCTTGCTGTTTCCTTCAATTCTTTTTATGAACATAACAAAGTTCTTGGAATTGAAAATAAAAAATTAGAAGATGCTCGACTTTGTCTGGTTAATTCTTTTAAATTGACAATAGAGCGATCCCTTGATTTACTGGGTATTGCAACTCCTGATAGAATGTAATTTTTAACATCCTGTTACATACTATCTAAACAACGATTGTATTTTATGTCGTTACTTTTATTAAAAAATATGGGGTATGCTATTTACTCAATTTTGATATTATTCACAGTTGGGTTATTTTCGATTTCAGGAACATTTGCAGAAGAAATTGATGAGTTGGACTATGAAATTAGTGGTGCAAAAGTAACTGGTTTTGAATTAGATTCTACAGATAAATCCTTGACTATTTCTTTAGATGTTAGAGCTCGTGGAGAAATTACTGTCGTGTTACCTCGTGATTTAATTGATGCAAAACAAGATTCTGAAGATATTCCTTTTGAAATTCGTACTGGATTTAGAACTGTTGATTCTTATGATGAAGTAATCACTTTACGTGATAGAACTGTAACTATTCCTTTTACAAGATCTAATTATGATGTTACTATTTTTGGAACTCAAGTATATCAGTCGTCAACAACTCCCACACCTGTCCAATCAATAGATGAAATGATAAAAACTGAATTAAATTCTAATATTTTAAATGATGATGCAAAATTATTAATCTATTCTAATACTGATTGGACTGTAGCATTACAATCTTCAACTTTTGACTATTTGGAAATATCTGGTCAAGGAAATGATGATATAACTTTTGATTGTATTTCGACTCTTAATAGAGCAGGAGTATTTGGAGCAAAAATTAACAAAATGACTCAAGATGGTTTTGCACATATTGTTGTGATTCAAAATCATGAAATATTATCTCAAGGAATGACTGATGAAGAATTTGGAGACGTACTCATTAATGGAAACTGTTTTACTGATAATACTATTGATTCTATTGGTGGAGGCGGTTGTCTAATAGCTACTGCTACATACGGTAGTGAGATGGCAAATGAAGTCCAACAACTCCGAGAAATCAGAGACAATCAATTACTAAACACAGAAGCTGGAAAGTCATTTGTCAA
>CALBNQ010000028.1 GCA_937896495.1 uncultured archaeon
ATTAGATACAACTGAATTGAATTATTGAGTTACAAGTTCTTAGATCATGCAACTGATGCGATAATTGAAGTTACAGCAAAAGATCTTAAAGAAGCATTTTCAGTCACAGCAGATGCGGTGATTAATTTGACACTTGATCAAAATAAAGTAGAAGAAAAAGAACAAAAAGAATTTTCTGCAAATGGGAAAGATCTAAGATATTTGTTATTTAGTTGGCTTGAAGAAATTCCATTTATTTTAATCACAGAGGGGTTTGCAATAAAGAGAATAGAATTTGATATTAAACAAAATGGAGAGTATGTAATAAATGCAAAAGCATATGGAGAGTCATTAGATGTCAAAAAACACAATTTTAAAGTAGAAATTAAAGCACCAACATTTTATGATATGGAAATCAAACATGAAAATGGTGTGTATATGAGATTTTTACTTGATTTGTAGTTTTAGTGAATTATTATTTGCAAAATACAGTAAGAAATTATACGTATTTTCTAAAAGAGGTTAAAAATGACTAAAAATATGCAAATAGGGTTAGTTGGGATTATAATTTTTTCGTTATTTGCTTTAATAATAATTCCGGCATATGCAGATGTCACATCACTTTCATTAGAAAAAAGCTTTTACTTAATAGATGAAAAAATAAAATTTGTAGGTACTCAAGAAAAAACAAATGTGGTTTTTGTTACAATTTATGACAGCAGTGGATCATATGTGGGTATGTTAGCAGGTAGTGGAGAAAATGAATTTTCTACTATTCCAAAAACAGTTTCAGAAATTTTTGAAGTTCCAGGAATTTTTAGTGCAACAGCATTTACAAATCAACAATCAGTAGAAACAGGGATTACAATTCAATTAAAATTTGATGAACAAAAAATTTTTGTAGTGCCTGATTTTATATTACAATTAAATTCAATTTCAGATAAAATTGTTGAAGTTGAAAAGACAA
Organism: uncultured archaeon; assembly: GCA_937896495.1. Classification (GTDB taxonomy): domain Archaea; phylum Thermoproteota; class Nitrososphaeria; order Nitrososphaerales; family Nitrosopumilaceae; genus Nitrosopumilus. The sequence continues at coordinate 947 of CALBNQ010000028.1, forward strand.
TTACATTTACTGCTAGCATTAACGATGATTCTGTAAAGGATGTAATTTTTAGTTTGCATAATGAACCAAGTGGTGCGGTAATTGATCAAAATTCGGGAAAGTTTGTTTGGACACCATCCAAATCACATGGTAATATTA
>CALBNQ010000029.1 GCA_937896495.1 uncultured archaeon
AGAACCAACACCAGAACCAACACCAGAACCAACACCAGAACCAACACCAGAACCAGAAGAAGATACCACTGAACAATTATCTAGAATAGAAGAATTAGAGAAACAAATTGAAGCAATAGAGTCTCAACCAGAACCAACACCAGAACCAACACCAGAACCAACACCAGAACCAACACCAGAACCAACACCTGAACCAACACCAGAACCAGAAGAAGATACCACTGAACAATTAACCCAATTAAATGATTTACAACATCAAATAGATGAATTAGAAAATGAATTGTTTTCAAAATTGAATCCATCATCTACTGTAGATTCAACAGAACAATCTTCAAAAAACAGGGAATTTGAAAAAGAAATTGAAATATTAGAAGATATTGATATTGAGAATGAGATTATCCAATCATTACAAGAACAAAATAAAAAATTAGATGATATTGAAAAGAAACTTGATACTTCTATAATCGAAAAAGATGTATCATCTAATTCTACTGAAGCTTATTGTGTAAAATGTAAAACGAAAAGAAAAATTAAAAATCCTGAAGAAATAATTATGAAAAATGGCAGAGATGCTATTAAGGGATTTTGTGTTGTCTGTAATTGTAAAGTTTTCAAAATCGGAAAAATAAAAAAATAATCTAAAATTTTATAATTCTACATTTGATTTGATTGCCATGCTTGATTGAATCTTTTAATGGCTTCTTGATATGCTATGATAGAATCATTACCTGATGTATTGAGAAATTTTTCCCATTGGTCATTAAATTTTTTTACTGATGAAATATTAGTTTCTTTGAAAACAGTTTCAATCATCTTTGTTTGTTGTTTCATATATTCTGGTCCAATTTCTTCCCATGTGTTCTCCCAACTCGAACTAACTTTTTTCAACAATTCAGCATCTGTTTCTATTGCTTTTTGACATGCATCATGATATGTCATCAAAGTTTCATTTGTAGCTTTTTGCCATTGTGCTAGTGATTCTTTCCAACCATTTAGTGCAGAATTATATTCTTTCCATGCTTTCTCAAATTCTGATTTTTTAGGTGATGATTTTGTCTGTTTTTTAGGCTTAATCGTTTTCTTTTTTGTTTTCCTTGTTTTTCCTTTTAATTCTTCTAATTCATTTTTTATTTTTTTTGCTTCATCAACCAAAATATCTTTCTCTTTAACCATTATCATTATTTAAAAATGTTATATGTTAAATCTTTTAGCAATTTCAAAAATTGATCATATTTCATTAAAATTAGATGCTTTGTTGAAACTTGGAAAATACTTTGTATCTTTGTTTGAGAATAATTCTAGATGTTTTTGGCAAAGATTTCGTGTTTCTCGAATACTAATTTTTACTGTTTCCTTAGCTTTTAACTTACATTCTGAAATACTACATTGCAATGTAAAAAATTAACAATTTTTGTTAATAAAACTTTGAAATTATGTAATTACCTCCTACTAGATTTTTATCATTGCATATTTTTGATAAAATATGAATGATGATGAAAAGGGAAAACGATTTTTAGAATTAATAGATGAACAAAATAATCTTCAATGGAGTATTGTTGCAAAATTATCTTCTCTTGTAAATTTAAAATGGAATTCTGATGAATTACAACAAGAATTAGAATCTCTAATTGAAAAACATTCCAAAATTACTAAAGAACTTAACAGTCTTGATGATAATAGTAGTATGTTATAATGCTGAATCTACCATTAATGCAATAAATAATACTGCCAAATAAGGACTGGAAAATTTAAACAAAGTCCATGAGGCTTTTTCTACTGGTTTCATTATTACCCATATTGATAATCCCACCATTAATGCTCCTGAAGCAATTGCAGTCCATAAATACACATCACTCACCATTTCATCACCACTTTCAGTTGTAATGAAGAATGGTGCAATTGAAAACAATACCATGACTACTGTAGATCCTGCAATGGCTCTTGCAGATGTCTTTTCAGATTGTACTGCTGTTAACATTGGAACATTTACTTTATTGTAATCTTCTTTGAAATGCAATGTTAATGCCCAAATGTGCATTGGAATCCATATGAACACCAATCCTGCCATTGCTAATCCCATAGTCCACAAATCTGTCATTGTAACTGCCACCCATCCAATCATTGGAGGTGAACCACCACATAATCCTCCCAAAATAATATTTGTTCGTGAATTTCTTTTTAATCCATAAGAGTAAACTAATACATTATTTGCTAATCCAAATGCAATAAATGCTGTTGCCCAAATCCCTTGTTCTAATGTAGTTGTAAATGAAATACCCAATGCTAACACTAATGATATTCCAGCTAAGGCTAATCCAAAATTTCTAGCTTTTACAGCAGGAAAAATTCTCTTTGATGGTAAAGGTCTACCTTTTGTTCTCTCCATAATTGCATCAATATCTCTATCATGATAATTTGTCAAAGTATTGGCAGCTGCAGAACCTGCAGCAACTGAAAATAACATTAACAACCATGTTACTGGAGAAATTTCAATATTGTAAATATGAGATGCTGTTAATGCTGCACCAAATGCAGTGAAGACAAGTAAATACCAAATTTTTGGTTTTGTTAATTCATAATATACTGCGATTCGAGATTCTGACTTTTGCTTCTGCAATTCTAGTCACTACCTTTTGATGTCATATATGGCATTGCTTTTGTACGTGATTTCATTTCAATAAATGATTCTGAAGATTGAATTCCCTCAATTTTACCAATTTTTTCAGAGACCAATTTGTGCATTTGATCTAATGACTTTGAATACATTGTAACTAAAATGTCAAATCTACCTGTTACTTCTGCAACCTCTCTAACCCCATCAATTTTAAAAAGTTCTTCAATAATATGATCCCTTTTTTTTGTATTCATGTTAATTCCAGTTAGAGCTTTTACATCATATCCAAGTTCTGCATCATTTACAACAATGGTAAAACGTTCAATCAATTTTCTTTTTACCAATCTTTTGATTCTTGAATAAACTACTGATGAGTTAACATCGATTTTTTTTGATAAACGTGGAACTGAAATTGAAGCATCATTTGATAATTCTGATAAAATCTGTAAATCTAAATCATCTACTTTTGCCATTTAAAACACCTGAATCGCTATAATTTTTTGGATCTTATAAAGTTATTATTGTAAAAATTACAAATAATCATCTAAATTTTATCTTTTTTGTATAACATTTCTGCAAGTAGTACTGCACCTTTTGCTGAACCCATCTTTTTGTTATGTGAAAATAACATGTATTTGAGTCCATGATCAAATAATTCTTCTTTTTCTACTCTTCCAATAGTTGTAGTCATTCCATCTCCAACAGTTCTTTCCATTCTTGGTTGTGGTCTTGTAGGATCTTCATGAAATGCATAGTAATCCTTTGGAGCAGATGGTAATCCTGTAACTGAAATATCTTTGTTAGATTGATTGTAAGTTTCCTTTGCTTTTTGTGGATCTATTTCTTCCTTAGTTTCTACAAAAACTGATTCAGTATGACCATCTATTACTGGTACTCTAGTACAAGTACAACTAATTTTAATATCTGCATCCTCAATTTTCCCATCTTTTAATTTGCCTAAAATTTTTCTTGTTTCTAATCTTACTTTTCCTTCCTCTTTTGGAATATATGGAATAATATTATCTGTAATTCCCATTGCAGAAACACCTGATTTACCTCCACCTGAAATTGCTTGCATTGAAGTCATCATAACTTTTTTTGCACCAAATTTTTCTAATAATGGTTTTAATGTAATTGCTAAACCTGTTGTTGTACAGTTAGGAAGTGGTGCTACCCATCCTTTCCAATTTCTATTCTTTTTTTGCACCTCTAATAGTTCTGTTTGTTCATCATTAATTCCTGGAATAAGTATTGGGACATCATCTTCATACCTGTATGCTGAACTAGTAGAAATTACTGGAATTTCTGCTGCCATTTTAGTTTCAATGTCTCTTGCAGCTACTGATTCTACTGCTGAAAATACTAAATCTAACTGTGATGTATCCAATTCATCAATACTTCTCACCGTCATTGTTTTGATGTATTCTGGAATTTCTCCACCTACATCCCAAGCGATGATTCCATTAGCATCTTTAATTGCATCTAGATAATTTTTACCTGCAGAACGCTCAGATGCTGCTATTTGAGTTACCTCAAACCATGGATGATTTTCCAAAGATTGAACAAATTCTTGTCCTACAGCACCTGTTACTCCTATAATTGCCACTTTTTTCTTATCCATCTTTTGAATATTGATCGCCTCAATTAATAATCGTTTTCTGAATTACCACAACATACTAAATCCACCAATTTTACTTGGAACTGTGAAAATAAGAACAAAAAACGCAATAACGAATCATAATCCTGTTATTCATGGCGGAAAATTCTCCATTTCCAATTTAGATCCTGATATTATCGATTTCAGTTCCAATGTCGGTCCATTGGGGATTCCAGTATCTGTTAAACAAATTTTAAAAAAAATCCTTGATAAAATGACTCTTTACCCAGATTTAGATTCAACCTCTCTAAGATCAGATCTTAAAAAATATGTTGGATTTCCTGAATCAAATTTAATTGTTGGAAATGGTGCTATTGAAATAATCTATAATTTTTGTAGTGCATTTCTTGCTAAAAAGAGAATTTTAATTCCTGCACCAACATTTAGTGAATATGAATCTGCCACAAAACTTGTAGATTGTAAAATTGAATTTTTTAAAACTATGAACTTATCTGAAAATCTAGATTTGTTTATTTCTAAAATTCCGACTAATGGTTGTGTGTTTATTTGTAATCCAAATAATCCCACTGGAAATATTTTATCAAAAAAACAATTAAAACAAATAATTTTAACTGCTAATAAAAAATCATGTTTTGTTTTTGTTGATGAATGTTTTATTGAATTAGTTCCAAAATCAAATGAATCTGTACTACCTTTGATTAAAAATTTTGATAATCTTTTTGTATTAAGATCTTTAACAAAATCATTTGGCTTAGCTGGAATTAGAATTGGATATGGGATTGGTTCAAAACAAATGATTAAGATTTTACAAAAAATAAAAATCCCATGGAGTGTAAATGTATTAGCTCAGGAAGCAGGAATTATTGCAATAAAAAATAAATCCCATTTAAAAAAATCAAAGTTAATTATACAAAAAGAATATCTTTTTCTAAAAAATAAGATCAATAATATTGAAGGATTTGAATGTCATGAATCTTCAACTAATTTTATTCTAATTAAAACAAAACAAAATTCTACAAAAATTCAAAAACAATTATTGAAACATAAAATTTTGATACGAGATTGTAGAAATTTTCATGGTTTGAACAACAATCACATTAGAATTGCAATAAAATCCCATAAGGACAATCTAAAATTAGTTAAGGCTTTGGAGATAATATCATGAAATCTATTATGATTCAAGGAACCGCTTCTGGTGTTGGTAAAACTACTATTGTTGCAGCATTATGTAGAATTTTTTCCGATAAAGGTTATCGTGTAGCTCCCTTCAAATCCCAAAATATGTCCAATTTTGCATATACGTCTTCAGATTTTGAAATTTCTCGTGCACAAGCAATTCAAGCAGTTGCTGCTAGATGTGAAATTGAGCCTGATCTTAATCCAATTATGCTTAAACCCTTGGGCAATTATTACAGTGCTATTTTCCTAAATGGGAAATATTTCAAGAAAATGTATGCAAAAGATTACTATTCAAAATTTGTAAAAACAAAAGGAATCAAAATTGCCACTGATTCTTTATCTCGTCTAAAGAAAAATAATGATTTAATAATTTTAGAAGGTGCAGGTTCTCCAGCTGAAATTAATTTACAAAAATTTGATATTGCAAATATGAGAATTGCTCAAAAAGCAAATGCTTCTGTATTATTAGTATCCGATATTGACAAAGGTGGATCTTTTGCTAGTCTTGTCGGAACAATGTCTTTAATTGAAAAAAAATATCAAAAATTTGTCAAAGGATTCGTATTGAACAAATTTCGAGGAGATGTTGATGTTTTAAAACCAGGATTAAAAAAAATTAAACAAATTACAGGAATTCCAATTTTGGGAACAATCCCTATGGTTGAAACAAATCTGCCTGAAGAAGATTCATTGAATGTAAAACCAAAAGAATTTTCATGGTCAAAAAATAATGTTTCTAAAATTGATAAGGAAATTGATAAGTTGGCAATTACTGTGAAAAATAATTTGGATATCAAAACCATCGAGAAGATGATAAAATGATTTTAGAATCTATTGTAATTATTGGATT
>CALBNQ010000030.1 GCA_937896495.1 uncultured archaeon
ATCTAATATAGCATGTTGAACTCGAGATGTTAATAATTCATCGATACTTTGTTCACTTGTAAAATCAACTTCGGTAATGTTTACTGCTTGATTAGCCATTTCAAATGTAAAAGAAGAAGAATACCCACCACGAGTAAAAGCGATGTCTCTAAGAATTAATTTTCTAACTTCATCAGGATTTCCCAGGTCAGCTCGAGCAACCATATCGTTTAGTTGATCCAATATTGCATACTGAACTCTAGTTTGCAGTAATTCAGGAATACTTTTTGCATTTTCTATTTCAGTTATGCTTGCCTTTTGATCACCAATAGTGATGAATTTATTCACAATTAGAATTAGAATTATTTTGGGTATAAAGTATTTGTAGAAATTATTAATTGGATGATTTAGAATAATGGGGCTGACAGTCCAACGCATGGACTGCCAGCTTGTCCCCCGAACGGTTTGAATTCGATGTCAAGTCACAATACCAAAATATATGATTTAAACCTTTGAAATTATTTCAAATCCATTTTTTTAGGTTTGATTTTCCTGATAGTACCAAATAAAATTCCAATTGTAATTCCTAATTGATAAAGGAAATAAAGCAATACCTCAAATGTGCTAGGAGTAAGATCAGTAAATCGGCTAATTCCAGTAAATATCAACAAAAGAATGCTAAAGAAAAAAACAAAAGATTTTACGATTCCACTAAGATGTGTAAATTTCAATATCACAAAAGTCATCACAGTAACTGAAAGTGCAAGAACAGTCAGAAATCCAGTATTCATTCCAAAAATCAAAAAAAGTGAAGAAAGAATATCTACAGGTCCATTTACAGACAAATCAGACAAAATAATTTTTTCAGGTGATGCAAAACGAGGGACACTCAAAATTGCATTTACTAAAAATATAACAAACAAAGACAAGGAGACTGTTTTAATATGATTCTGTAACCGTGGAAATCTAATCAGAATTGCACGTCCTAAAATTATTCCTTGAGATAAACCAATGCCAAAAGCACTCAAGATTGTAATTATTGAAAATAAAGGATCCTGAAATATATCAGATAAAAATGGAATTAATGCCAAGACAAAGATTAATGCTCAAAGAAGGATATTAGCTACTCGATTTCATTTTTAAAAAAATTTCAAATAAGATATACAAAATAGAGTAAAGTTAATAATTTCATCAAAAAGGAGGATTTTATGAGAAACGGTTGGCTAATTTTAGCATTAATTCCAGTTATCATGATTTCATCAAATTACGCATACTCACAAGAAATAGGTCTTGCAACATTTCAAGAAACAGCGCAAGTGATCATTGACAAAAGTATTTCACAGAAAACTACAGCATCTATCACATTACAAAGTACCAGTAATCAAGAAATTAGAATTCCTTCAGAATTAGAACAAAAAATTAGAGATAATTCCAGGATTAAATCAATTATTGTAACAAATCAGGATCAGTGTGTTCTTGGAGTGACTGATGAATCATGTATTATGATAAACATAGAGAGAAATCCCGAAGATAAAGGGATTATTGCCATTCAAGATTCAACAAAAGAAATATCTGAATTATACATAGATGAAATAAATCAAGCATTTGATACAAATGCAAAATTTCATTCAACATACATTCACACAGGTAATGAATTAAACAATATTCTTGAAACATCAGGTGCTGTTTCTGGAAAAAGAATGATTTCTGCAGTATATACAATGTCAATGGAAGATACTAGTTCAATGTATGAGAAACTTTCAGCAATATTGTTACCTAAAATTATCAGAGAGAGTGGAGGATTTTACAACATTGCAAAGGACTTGTCATATGAGGAGAACTCAACAATGACATTTTCATTAATTCCATTAGAGATAAAATCACTAATGCAATTAAAAGTATCAATAGAGTATCCTGATAAAACAGAAACAATTTACAAAGTTGATCCATTATCATTTTTCGAAGTTGATAATATCAAAAGATCAGATTATTTCTCAGATGGATTTTATCCATTAAATTCAATTATTCAAGTAGTAGTTTTATTGCCAGATAGCACATATGTTTCAAATATCAAAGGAGAAGTTATTCCAACACAAATTATAGACAATGAAAAAATTCCTTTAGAGATTACAAAAAAAGGATGGATTTTTGATCCTGAAGAAGGACAAAAAATTCAAGGGAAATATATTTTTGGTCAAGATACATCAATTAACAAAAATGAATTAAAATTCACTTTAGGGGATGAACGATTTGAAGTTGAAGAGGTAGACGAATCAGTCATTGTTGTTACCATAATTTCAATAGTTGCAATTGCTGCAGCAATATTTTATCTTAAAGGGTATAAAAGATAATCATAATAATAACACAGCAGCAGCAAAGACAGTAGTCCATTTACCATCTTTATCACCTCTAGTGGATTGAGTGACATTATGGGTATTGTAAATTTGACCAGAAATTGACCATTGTTGTCTTTTTTCATCCCAGTTTTTATCAACATCAAACGGAATACCTAATGAGGATGCAAGCATTTGTGCAGCAATATCTTCAGCATAATCTCCTGCCTGAGTTTCATTTTGACCAAAAGATTCGTATTCTGAAAGATAACCATATCTACTAGTATCTTTTGGTTGTGCAATGCCAACAGATGCAGCACACATTCTATGAGGTTCATTTGTTTGATTTTTTGAATATATTGTAAATAGGATTTGTCCAGGATTAATTTTTTTTAGTCCTTCTTTTCTAGAAATTAATTTTGCCTCAGGTGGAAAAATGCTTGAAATTAATACAAGGTTTGTTCCTGCAATCCCAGCATCTCTTAGAGCATATTCAAAACTAGTAAGTCTATCCTCATGAACACCCTTACCTTTCGTAAGGAAGAGATTCTTTGCAACAAGATCTAACATTTCTGAATTGTTGAAATTAAAATATTATTTATGTTTTGGTAGATAGATAAATTTTTGAAAAAATTTCAAGTGATAGATTAAAAGAATTTTAAACTAATCACGACGTTTCTTTTTCTTTCTTTTATCAGGATCTTTCTTAATTTGTGTTAGAAACAAAAATGCAAAGAAAGCACCTAATCCAAGATTTATCACACCCATAAAGGTGATCATTAGTTTAAAATTGGCAGGAGTGAACCCCGATAATCCAATAAGTATTCCAATAGAGCCAGTTGCAAAAAACATCATCATCAAAACTTTGACTCTGGTTGGTTCAATGTATCGCATAATAACTACCAAAAAGTGACAATATTATAAACTGACGGGTAAGAAGATACTTTTTAAGAAATTTTTAAAGATTTTGTCAAGTAACATTTTAAACCTGAAAAATTTTATTTCATTTTGTGCCAATGTAGCTCAGCCTGGTTAGAGCAACTGATTTGTAATCAGTAGGTCGTGGGTTCGGATCCCGTCATTGGCTTTTTTAAGTTTTAAATATTTTTATGAAATTGTTTGTTAGTAGGATTAATTATGATGAATTTATGATTAAAATTAAATGAGTTTTGAGAATTCTGAACCTGATGACATCAATAAACAAGTAATATCAAATGACATCAAATCCAATAAACAAGTAATATCAATAAAAAAATCAGTATTTAGAGGGATTATACTAGGAATAATCATAACAGTGGGAATTGCGGCATTTTTTGCAGGATCTTACACATCAAATCTGAATTCAGAACAAGTGTCTCAAAAAGAATTACAAGATGCTATTTCAAAGTTAGAATTAAAAATATTACAAAAACAACTACCGACATCTCAATTACCATCACCAGCAATAATTTCAGCAGATAATGATCCAATCATAGGAGATCCTAATGCACAAATCACGATCATAGAATTTTCAGATTTTCAATGTCCATTTTGTGCAAGATTTAACACTCAAACACTACCTTCAATATTTGAAGAATACATATCACAAGGAAAAGTAAAATTAGTTTTTAGAGATTTTCCAATTCAAAGTATTCATCCAAATGCATTACCTGCATCAGTTGCAGCAGAATGTGCAAATGAACAAGGAAAATTTAAAGAAATGCATGATAAACTGTTTGATAATCAAAATCAATGGAATAAACAGGAGACAATAGATGCATTGTTTTTGTTTAAACAATATGCATTAGAGATGCAATTAGATTCAAAAACATTTGAATCATGTTTGGATAATGGAAAATACATAGATGAAATTAGAAAAGATCTCAAAGACGGACAAAATTATGGGATTTCAGGAACGCCAGGATTTTTCATAGGAAATGAAAAAATAGGATATGTTGAACTAAAGGGGGCTCAACCATTTGAAAGTTTCAAAAAAGTTATTGATGAGCAATTAGATGTATAAAAAAATAACAAGCGTTTATTAGACCTTTTTAGGTATTTCGGATATCGGAATAATGACGAGCAAGTAATGATGCTTTTCGTCATTGCTTAAGAGAGAAAAATAAAAATGACAAAATTTCAAGATTTAGGATTAAAAGAGGACATACTAAAAGGAATTACAGATCAAGGATTTGAAGAAGCATTTCCAATTCAAGAAGCAGTAATCCCAGTATTACTTACAGGTAGAGACGTAGTAGGACAAGCACATACAGGTTCAGGAAAAACTGCAGCATTTGCATTAGCAATGTTACAAGAAATTCAACCAAGAAATGGAATACAAGGGTTGATCATGGCACCAACAAGAGAACTTGCAATTCAAATAAGTGATGAAATCAAAAAATTTGCAAAGCACACAAAACTCAAAGTAGCAACTGTGTACGGAGGACAAGGAATGGGAATTCAATTAGATGCACTTCATAGAGGTGTTGAAATTGTTGTAGCAACACCAGGAAGATTAATTGATCATCTCAAAAGAGGGTCAATAGAACTTAGAGATATTTCACATATTGTTCTAGATGAAGCAGATACAATGTTAGACATGGGATTTGTTGATGATATTTCATTTATTTTAGATTTAGCACCAGAAGATAGAGTGATGTCATTGTTTTCAGCAACAATGCCTACAGAAATTTTAAGATTATCAGAAGAATATCTAAAAAACCCAAAACAATTCTTGTTGGATGCAGATGATCTTAGTGGAGAAGGAATAGATCAATCATTCTTAGTCATTAAAGACAGAGACAAATTCAAGTACCTAATTGATTTCATTAAACCAATCAAAGGTCAATCTATTGTATTTTGTTCAACAAAATATAGAACAAGAGATGTTGCAAAATTCCTTCATCAAGAAAAATACAATGCTGTTGCAATTGAGGGAGATATGTCACAACATAGAAGAGAACAATCAATGGGGAAATTTAGGAGTGGTAAAGCAGATATTTTAGTGGCAACAGATGTGGCATCAAGAGGTATTGATGTTCCTAGAGTAGAGTTAGTGATTAATTATGATGTTCCAAATGTAGAAATGGCTTATTTTCACAGGATCGGAAGAACAGCAAGAGCAGGGACAGAAGGTAGGGCGATTACATTTGTATCTTATTCATCAGTAGGAGATTGGAATTTAATTAAACGTCAAATCAAAGTCCCTCTAAGAGATTTAAATCAAGAAATGGGAATTGAGATTTCAATCCCAGATCCACTAAAAAGACAAATGCCATCAAGAAGATATGGAGGTCAATCTAGATCAAACTATTCCAGAGGAGGTCGTTCTGGAGGATATGGAAGATCAGGAGGAGGTTATAGCAGAGGTGGAGGTAGAGATTCAAGAGATGATAAAGGTGGAAGAAAAAGATATGGTGATAAAGATAGAAAAAATAGCTACGGCGGACGTAGTAGATGGTAAAAACTGTAAAACTTAAAGACTCATACATACTAAATTAAATCAAGATAAGGTAATGCATAGAGGATTCATTTTATTAAATTGTGATTTAGGAGCAGAAGAATATGTGGTGGATGAATTAAAACATATGCAAAATATCAGTAATGCGTATCTTACATTTGGAGCATATGATGTAATTGCAGAGATTCAAACAGAAGATCAAGAAGGTTTTGAAAAAGCAATTGCATTGATAAGAAAACTTTCCAGAGTTGTGAGTACGATGACATTGAATGTTATCGGCAGGGAATAAATTATTAATTAAAAATGTTGGTTGAAAAAATCATTGATTCAAGTTTTCTAAATTTAGAATAATTGTTCTAGTGAACTGAGAATTAAGCATTATTTTGATTTGAATTCTTTACAATCACATTATTTACAATTTGAAAGATATGTTTTAGCATGACTTGATAGGTTTTAGATTCCATGATTATACTTGATAGTTAGTATAAAAAAGCCAAGTAAAATAACCAACAGAATAATTGTTATATTAGATAATTTACGATTATTTCAAATTGGAAAAAATTGATTATGAAGGAACAGTTTGGGTGTTAAATTATAATAATCCACAAC
>CALBNQ010000031.1 GCA_937896495.1 uncultured archaeon
ATCTATACCAATTTTTTTATCTCTTTTTGAATTTGTTTTTCTGATTTTGTAAAATTTTTCAAATATGTTTTTTGAAAATTTTTATCTGATGTATTTACTAATATTTGATTTCCTGTTTCTGAATCTTCAAGGTACACATATCCTATTTCTGGAATTGCTTTTTCATTGATATCTGAAATTTTTATCAAAATCACTTTATGATGTAATTTTAAAATCTTCAAAGATTGTAAAAATGAGTCTGATATTAAATCTGAAATGATGAAAATTATGCTTTTTCTCTTTAATTGAGAATTAATTTCTGATATGGATTTGAAAATATCTGTCTGTTTACTTGTTGGGGTATACTCTACAATATTTTTTAAAATTTTCATCATATGCTTTTTACCTTTTTTTGATGGGATGAATTTTTCTAAATGATCAGTAAATATTCCCATTCCAAATTTATCATTATTTCTTAATGCAGAGAAAACAAGTGATGATGCAATCTCAAAAATAATATCTTGTTTGGTTTTGATATGTCCAAAGTTGTTACTTGCAGACATGTCTATCATTAGAAACACATTGAGTTCATTTTCCTCTACAAATTCTTTAACAAATAACCCTCCAAATCTTGCAGATACATTCCAATCTATTCTTTTTACGTCATCTCCAGGCATGTATTCTCTAACTTCTGAGAATTCTATACCTCCTCCTCTGAATTTAGATCTATGGTTTCCTGATTCTGTTCCTTCTACAAAATTATCTGTTTTAATATCTAATTTTTTTACTTTGGATAATAATTCTGAAATTGTGACCATTTCTATGGTGGTGTGATTTTTTCTAATATTGTATCAATGATATCATCTGAATTGATATTATCAGCTTCTGCTTCAAATGTTAGAATTAATCTATGACGCAATACTTCATGTGCAATTTCTTTAACATCTTCAGGAATTATGTATCCTCTACCGTTAATCATGGCGTTAGCTTTTGCAGTTTTAATTAACCAAATTGATGCTCTAGGTGATGCACCAAACTCTATTATATTTTCTAAATCCAGTCCATATTTTTTTGGATTTCTTGTAGCATCAACTATTTGAGTAACATAATTCAAAACGGTTCTATCTGCATAAATTTTTTCATTGAATTTTTGAACCTCTAAAATTTCATTCACTGAAATTATTGATGAAATTTTTGTTTCAATTCCTTTTGTGTTCATTTCTATAATTTCTAATTCTTCTTCTTTTGATGGATAATCTACAAAAATTTTTAATGCAAATCTATCTACTTGTGCTTCTGGCAGTTTGTATGTACCTTCATGTTCAATTGGATTTTGTGTGGCAAATACAATAAATGGTTTATCGATGTTTAATGTCTCTCCATGAATACTTACTTGTTTTTCTTGCATTGCTTCAAGTAATGCTGATTGAACTTTAGGTGGTGCACGATTAATTTCATCAGCTAAAATAAAATTATGAAAAATTGGTCCTTTCTCAATGTGAAATGACTCTGATTTCATTTTGTAAATTTTTGTACCTATGATATCTGCTGGGAGTAAATCTGGAGTAAATTGAATTCTAGTATGATTTCCACTGAAAATATCTGCCATTGTTTTTACCATGAGAGTTTTTGCTAATCCTGGCACACTTTCTATGAGAACATGTCCGTTTGAAACAATTGAGATTAGAATTTTTTTTAATACCTTTTCTTGACCAATAATGCTTTTTTGTGCCTCTATGAGGGCTTTTGAAAGAATTTTAGAGTATTCTTCAGATTGATTAGTTAAATCTTGAATCTCTTTGTCTGTTATTTCAAACATTTTCTCACTGTTTAATGCCATTCATAGAGTAACCATTTTTGAAATTAAAATGGACTGGTTTATTCGATGAATGTACCAATTCTATTAAAGAAATTTTTAACGTAATTTAATTAAAATTGTTTGTAAAAAATATCCTTTTTTTTCTAGTTTTACTTGTATTTGTAAATCCAGTATATGGTGAAAAACAAGATATTGTGATTGATTGGTTAATCGAAGGTCAAATGACTCCAAAACTTTCTACAGATATCGACAAAAATATTCCATCTGATTCTAAAAACACTTTACAAAGTAATGAATTTTTTACAGAATTTGTTACAAAAAATCAATACTCTTCTGGTGACTATGTAATTGACATAAATTCTAAAG
>CALBNQ010000032.1 GCA_937896495.1 uncultured archaeon
TTTGTTATTAGACTAATGTTATTTTCACATATTTCAGACATGCATTTGGGATTAGTACAGTATGGTTCAGAGGAACGTGAACAAGATGTCTATGATGTTTTCAATCAAGCAATAGACACATCAATTGCAGATAAAGTAGATTTTGTTATTTTTTCAGGAGATATTTTTCATGTACCAAACCCTAAAGGTACTGCAATAATTCAAATGGCAAATGGGTTAAAAAGATTAAAACAAAATAATATTGATTCATTTTTTATTTTAGGAGAGCATGATATTAGTAGGATTAGAACAACACCAATCCCATATGTATATCATAATTTAGAATTTTCAAAATATATCGGTCAAGGAAAGCCAATTGAATACAAGGGAATACTTCTTGCAGGATTTGACAAAATAAGAAAAACAGAAATTCCACAATATGAAGAAAAATTTGCAGAAATAGATATAGTTGCAGAAAAATTTTCAGGACATAAAATTTTAGTATTACATCAAGGAATAACTGAATTCAATAAATTTGCAGGAGAGATTCAATCAACAGATCTTCCAAAAAATTTTACATACTATGCAATGGGACATCTTCATGATACAGATGTTAAACAATTCAATCATCTGAATGGACCAATCGCATATCCAGGTTCAATCGAATTAACAACTAGTGAAGGAGTTAAAGAAACAAAGAAAGGATTCTTTGAAGTAGATATTTCAGGCAAGGAAGCAAAACCAAAATGGATAGAGCTTGATACAAGACCTCAATTTTCATTTAAGACAAAATATGAAGAATTATCAAAAACAGTAGATAAGATTTCTGAAAAAATTACAGGGTTAGCAAAAAAACCAATGGTAGAGATAAACATCCAAGGTGAAAATATAGAAACAGACCAAATTCAGGCACAGATTGCTAGGCTTAATTCACTGGTGTTAAGGTGTTTTTGGAGGATCAGTACAAAAAAAGTCTCAGATTCATCAGTATTCTTAGATAGGCCAAACATCATCGATGATGAGATGTTTAGGTTGTCAATAGATGCATTAGGATCAAAACAAGCTGCAAGTTTTGCAATCAAAGAATTACTCCCAGTGTTAGCATCAGGAGAAATCAAAGAAGCCTCTGAAATAATAATTGAAAATTTTGAGAAATTTAAAAAGGAGAAAAACAATGATCACGTCAATTGAATTAGGAGATTTTTTAGCACATTCAGATACAAAGATAGATTTTGATAATGGGGTTACAGTTTTTGTAGGACATAATGGTGCGGGAAAATCAAGTATTATTGATGCAATCACATTTGCATTGTTTGGACATCATACAAGAAAATCAAACAAAGGCCTCATCAAACGTGGATCAAATCAAGGATACGCAAAAGTAAATTTTTCAGTAAACGGAAAAAAATACGAGGCAGTAAGAAAAATAGATAGTAAAGGAACTCTTTCAGCAAAATTCTCAGAAATAGTAGGCAATGAAATAGTGGAAATAGCTGCAGGTGAAAGAAAACAATTTGGAGAATCAATGACCCAAGAAGTTGAGAAAAAAATAGGTCTTGATTTTGAAAAATTAAAAGTTGCATCAATTGTACAACAAGGAGAATTAAATGCAATCATTAATGCAAAACCAAAAGAATTCAAAGAATTGCTTAATGCAATAATAGGAATAGACATGCTGGATGTTGCTTCTGAATCAATGAAAATTGTGAATAAGGAATTTCGTGAAAACATAAGAGGGAAAATTGGATATGATGATACACATATTGAGATTCTATCAAGGGATTTAGAAAAATATCAAAAAGAGATTAACGAATTCACACCTCAAAAAAACCAGTTACAAACAAAACAAGAAAAGTTACAAAATGAAGTTGTAGAGTTAAGGAAAAAAGTCGAAACAGAGGCTCCAAAAATTGATAAAGTTAATCAATTAGAATCAAGAAAAAAAGAACTCATAGAATATGCAAAAGAAGCAATTCATGAAATTCAGCGTGAAATCAGTGAAAATGAGCGAAAAATACGTGATTGTGAAGGATGTTTTGAGCCTGCAAGTCTAAAAGAAGATTTTGAATCTAAAATTCAAAAAGTGGAGCAGGCAGCAGATGAAACATTAAACACAATCCAAGAGATGATGAATCAGACAGCATCTCTAAATGAGAAACAACTGCTTGCATCAAAACTTCATCTAAAAGATAACAAATGTCCAGTTTGTGATTCAAGGGCAGAAAAACTAAATCCATTATTCCAAGAAGAACACCTAAAGCAAGAGTTAGAATCATTACATAAACAAATTGCATCAAAAGAAAAAGAATACAAGATGTATAATCAAAAAAGAAAAGAGTTTTCTGAAAAATTACAATCTTCAAGAGATGCAGAAGCCACACTTAGGGCACATTCTATTAATTCAAAAGAAGAATTAGTTAAAATTCAAAAATATGTTGAAACAAAAAAGCAGGGTATTCAAAAAATTCCAGGAATTAACAATACAAATCTTGTTGAAATATCACGGATAGATTCTCATGCAAAAACGATTTTTGAAAATATTTCAAAATTAGAATCTGAAACTAAAGGATTTGATGAACAAGAATTTTTGAATCTAAAAAAATCAGTTAACAAAAAACAGGTAGATCTTTCAGGTATTGATCAACAGATAGGAGCTATTTTAGAAAAAATATCCAAAGGTAGTGAACAAATCAAAATAATTGGAAATGCAATTTCAGAATTACGAATTGTTAAAGAATATGTTACAAATCTTGATGAGATTCAAAATAATATTTTTAGTAGAGATGGACCTGTTGCCACAAGTTTAAGATCATGGGCACTCAATGCAATTTCTGCTAAAGCATCAGAATATCTTTCACTACTGAATACAAAAATTCTGAGAATCCAACTAACAGAAAAAGCCAGAGATATTTCTATAATTTGTAATTCTAAAACAGAAGTTTTAGAATTGGAGTCCCTTAGTGGAGGTGAGAAAGTTAGCGTGGCCTTAGCATTAAGATTAGGAATGGCAAGTCTGTTAGGAGCATCAAATCTTAACTTGATGATACTGGATGAACCAACAACACATCTAGATGCAGAAAGGAAAAAATCACTTGTAGGAGTGTTATCCCAATTATCAAATATTTCAAATTCAGATACACCCATGCAATTTCTAATAATTACACATGATGCTGAAATCTTTGATGACTCCACAGTAGAACAAATTTACAAATTTGAATCATCAGAGCAAGGAAGTAAAGTACTGGCTATTTAGTTAACATTGATGATTCCAATCATCCAAGGATGAACCATGCAAAAGTAATCATAACTTCCTGCATCATTAAAAGTAAATTCAAAAGTACTACCAG
>CALBNQ010000033.1 GCA_937896495.1 uncultured archaeon
CCAGCTTTTGTGTTTAGTAATTGATTGTCTCTGATTTCTCTGAGTTGTTGGACTTCGTTTGCCATTTCTGAGCCGTATGTTGCAGTAGCTATAAGACAACCGCCTCCATTGTCTTGAGATTTTTCTATAATTGGTTGTGATGTAATTTGAACATCACCTACTGCAATATCAAAAGAAACTGTTTCTTTTGGTATAGGATTAAACAAAATCCCTTGTATCTCAATTCCTAAAGAATACATTCCTTCTCCTAGATTAAATTGAATTGGAATCTTTACTGAACCTTCAGATGTGTGAATTAGTTGTGTTGGACCAAAAACGATCTCACCATCTTTTGAAACAGTTACTGCATAGTCAATATGGACTTGAATTTTTTGTGTTTGTGGATTGATAAAATCAATTTTTATTTTTGATTGTGTATTTGGTTCAATTGTGTCATGTGTAATTTTCACATCTAGTGTATTATCTTCTGTAGGTAATGTTTGAGATTCTCCATAAGCTGGAATTACTAAAAGTGGAATTAATAATAATACGTAAAGAAACTTCATAATTCCTGTTTTGATATGATAAATAAAAATTCTACTCTAATGAGAATTCCTTAGAGATAGAAATTCTATGCCAACTTTAAATATGGAATTGCCTTATTTTTGTCATTGAAAAATAAATTTACACTATTAATGATAATTGTTGCAATTTCTGTAGTTCCTTTACTTGTTCCAAATGCATTTGGTCATGGACTTGGTGGTGATCAAGCAGAACCAATTTCATTTGGTGATATGGAAGTAACTGTTCGTACACAATTATCTCCATCAGATATCACAGTAGGTGAAATTGATTCAGCAAATATGCAAATTCGTTTCTTTGATACCATTACTGATGAAAATTTAGACAAAGTAACTTACAGAATAGAAGTTTGGCAAAGTGGTGAGTTATTGGCTAGAAATTTGTTTTATGATGATGATGGAAGATTAGATGTTAAACTAAAACCTCAATCAGGATGTAATGAAGTAAATCTTCATGAATGTACCACTTATGGTGGTTCAGAACATGTCAGTGCACCTGGTGCTCTATTTGTACAAGGTGCAGCATGTACTGATGAGAATTTAGATATTTGTGCAAGACCATCAATAACTGGCCCAATTTTTGTGAAAGGTGGATTATACAAGATTACAGTTGATATCGAAGCTGCTA
>CALBNQ010000034.1 GCA_937896495.1 uncultured archaeon
CAGTAAGAAGTTGTTTTAATCCTGTCTCACGTTCGATTAAATCATGCAAATCACGATTAAGAGAATCTGTTTTTCGCTCAAACGTGTTTATTTCTCCAGTTAATTCCTTGTCTTGGTCAGATAATACTTTGATTTTATCATCAAACTCTTTTAGTTCACCAATAGATGAACCAGAGGTTGCAATTAATTCTTGTTCTTTTTCACGTAGTTTAACTAAAACTTGTTGTTTAGGTTCTTTTTGTTTTTCTAGATTTTCAATTTTTTTCTCCAAAGTGACATATTCAGAAGTCAAAGAATGTTCTTCATCAGATAGACGATTGATTTGAGATTTTTCACGGCTGTCTTGTGTTTGCATTTTTGTAAGTTCTGCATCTTTGTTACGGTATTCTGTTTGTATTGCACTGTGTAATTTTTCAACATCCATTTTTTGAAGATTGATTTTTTTCATTTCTTCAGCAATTCGGGTTTGATCTCCACTTGCATATGTTTGCTCAACTAGAACTATTTGTTCAGTTATAGAATTTACATTTGATTGATGAATTAATTTTTCAGACTCTATTGTATTGTCTCTTAAAGTTAATTTTGAAACTTGTTGAGATAATTGTTCAGTTTGGGTATAGATGGAGCGAATTTTAGATTTTACACTGATTAGATTTTCATCAACTGATGTTAGTTCTTTTTCAGATATAGATAATCGTTCAGTGTATGATTGAATAGAATTATCAATCTTGATTAGAGAATGTTTTTGTTTTTGCATATATCTTTTAATCAAAGTATTTGATTGGTGTAATACATCAATATCACTACTCAAGGAAATTAATTTAGTTAATTTTGAAATCTTTGAATTTATATCAATAACAACAGTACCACCCTTTGCATCAAAATATTCACCATCCAAAGTTACTGCCTTGTATCCTAATTGAGATACATTGTATGCGGATTCTCTAGTTTCAGCAAGGATTACATTTCCAAATAGGAATGTCTTGAGTGCCAAATACTGAGAGTTACAAGTGACATAGTCAGAAAGAACTCCAATTACGCCTGATTCTTTAGGTAATTTCAGGTTAAAATTTGGAATGGAATCTAAGGGGATGATTTTTAATTTATGTAATTTTTTATTTCTAGCAATTTCTGCAACACCCAATAATGTTGCAAAATCTTTAACCACTATTGCTTTAATCCAATCAGAACTAACTGCCATCATAGAGCGCTCATATTTTTTATCCCATGAAACCATTTCATAGACTAGTCCTTCAATTCCTAGTTTTTCTGCATCTTCTTTTAATTTGGCAACAGTGTAATCTTCATGCATGTATCCTTTTACAGTTTTAATTTTTGATTCATAATGGGTTGCAGATTTACTAGATTTTTCTAAAATTAAATTCCACTCATC
>CALBNQ010000035.1 GCA_937896495.1 uncultured archaeon
ATCCTAAATTATAAACAAGTGGATTACAAAATAGGAAATATGAATAAAATATCATATGTTGTAGTTTTTCCAACAGTATTTTCAAAAAATAAAATTCCAGAGCTTATTTTAAACATCAAAAAAATTCTTAGGATGAAAAATCAACAGTTCAAATCTGTTAAACGTGATGGAAACATAATTTTGATAGATGCAAATGATCCAGTATTTGCATCAACTACAATTAACTTACTTTTTGGAATTGAAAAAATAATAATTGCAAAACAAATAAAAAATAAATTTGAAGAAATTGTTTCTGAGATCACATCAATTAGTGGAAATTTATTGTTAAAAGGTGAAAAATTTTTAGTTAGTGTAGAAGGAATATCAAAAGGATTTGTGGTAAAGGATATAGAAATTGCTGCAACATCAAACATTATAGAAAAAAAATCAAAATTAGGAGCTCATCCGGGAACAAATAAAAAATATGATAAGATGTTATACGCTTTTTTGACAAAAAATCATGCATACATTTCAATATTTTCTGACAAAGGAAATGGTGGAATTCCATGTCAAGTACAAAAAGAAAAAACAATATGTGCAATTTATGATGAATTGTCTGCTGTTTCATGTTTTGAAACAATAAAACAAGGTTATGATGTTAAAATTATTGTTTGTTATAGACAAAAATCAGAATTGTTGAATTTAGCAAAAATGATCAACCAAATTATACCAAGATTAGTTCAAGATAAAATTGAATTAGAATTTTTTTGGTTAAAAATAAAATCAAGTGGAATAAATAATTACTTAATTTATGTAAACTCAATTTTAGAAATAATGTTAAATGAGCCTAATTATAAAATATCACTATCTTTATCTCCATTAATATTTTCTTCAAAATTCATAGACAATTCATTAAAAAAAGTATTTGAAAAAAAGAAAATTCCAATTATGCCACTTACAGGAGTTGATTCTAAATTATTTTATGATGCAAAAGAAATAGGATTAGAAAAGAGTATTAAAAAATTGGAAAAAATAATTTCGACAAGTTCTAATGAAATAATTACTTTTTTGAAAAAAGAAGTAGAAAAGAGTATTAAATCAAAAAAAAGCATTGTAGTCAAAATTGGACCAAATAATATTCATGATATTTTAGATTCTTTAGAAGAAAATCATTGAGAATTTAAACAGGAAATACTGATTCTTTTATTGTGTTCAAAATAGGAGAATTCATCTATCCGTGGGGGAGTGGTCATTATTCTCGTATGATGAGACTAAAT
>CALBNQ010000036.1 GCA_937896495.1 uncultured archaeon
ATTTGGTCTACATCTGAATTCTCATTTATTGAATTAGCTGATGAATTCACATCTCCTTCAAGTGTAATGCCTCAAAAGAAAAATCCCGATATTTTAGAATTAACAAGGGGAAAAACTGCTGAAGTTATTGGAAACCTTACAGCAATTCTATCTACTGTTAAAGGATTAGCATCTGGTTATGGACGAGATTTACAACAAATCAAATCATCTATTTGGTCTACTTCTAAAATCTCTATCAGTGCTTTATTGATTTTAAAATCAATTCTTCTCACCCTAAAAGTAAATGAAAAACAAATGAAAAAAGTTACAGAGTCTAGCAATCTTATTGCACTTGATATTGCAGAAAAATTGGTTCAAGAAGGAATTCCTTTTAGAGTAACTCATAAAATTTCAGGTATTTTGGTCCAATTAGCTCATCAATCAAAAAAATCCATTTCTAAATTATCTTCTTCAGATATTAAAAAATCTGTGATTGGTACAGATGTGAATCCAAAAATCGTCTCCCAAATCATTTCTACTACTTCAGTGGTAACTTCTTTAAAAACACGAAAGTCTTATGGTTCTTCAGGATATGATGAACAAAAAAGAATGATTTCTGATAGAATTCAAAAAATCAATAATTTTAGAATTCTTTTAACTGAAAGAGAAAATGAAATTCGTTTATCTATTGAAGATTTACAGAAACAAATTACTAAAACCCTTGAATGATTTTAATTCTACTTGAATAATTGAATTCCACTCCAAACCTGCTTCTTGGCAAATTATTGTCAAACTTTTTTGTACATATATTTAATGAAATAAGAGTAGAGCGGGTCTAAAGGGATTCGGACCCTTGACAACCGGATTAAAAGTCCGGTGCGCTACCTGGCTGCGCCATAGACCCACAATAGAAAATATTTTACGTGTATAATTTAGTCTTTTACAAATTTTTTGTGATGACCGAAACTTTTAATCTGGCAATTTGGTTGAATGAATTAGTGCCCTTGTAGTATAGCCCGGTCTAGAATTCGGCCCTGTCACGGCTGAGACGCGTGTTCAAATCCCGCCGAGGGCGCCATTATTTTTATTTTAGTGATTATTTTTAACCGATCAGAATTTTTTAGTTATTTTGATAACAAAAAACCATTTAATTGAAACTTATCACAAAAATATTAAAATTCAGGCAATTTTAGTAATTTTTAATGTCTGAAGAGAAAAAGGAATCTGAAATTGAATCAAAACCTGTTGAAGATTCCCAATCTGAACAGTCATCTGTAGATAATACATCTAATGCAGCATCAGAAGCTGCTGAGGCTGCAGCAAGAGATGTAGAAGTAGCAGAAAATGCAGTTAAAGAAGCATTAGCTAAAGTTGAAGCAGCAAAAATAAAGGCAGAAGCCGCAGCTGAAATTGAATACAAAGCAATAGCTGCTGAAGTAAAAGCTGATACTGCAAAAAGCCCTGATTACACTTTCAAACGAAAGGGTGAAGAAATTTTTAGACGTGAAATGGGTGAACCCGAATTTTTCTTAGATAAAAAAGATAGATTTCCTAGACCTATTCTTACTGCTGATCAACAAGAATCTCTTACAAGAACAGCTGAAACTCCCAAAGATCAAACTCCTGCATATGTTCCTCAACATGTTCTTAGTCCAGAATTTGAAGGTATTTCTAATTATGAACAAGGTGTAGATTCATTTTTAGATGAACTAAAAGAAAAATTAGAAAAATTAAAAAACAATTCTGGTAGTTCTGAAAAAGAAATTCAAGACACAGAAAATAAAATTATTTATTTAGAATCTATTCATGAAAATTTTTACATTGGAATGAATGTATTTCGAACAGCTAGAGGCGGAAGGAATAAAATTAAAGCATAACAGGTATTGATATGAGCCAAGTAAATTTTGATGTAATGAACACACGAGTAACTTTCAAAAATATTCCTTTACACACTTTATCTAAATTCACTTTCAAGGATGTTGCAAATGCTTGTAAAAAATTCAAAGAAATCCCTGGTGTTGATGAATGTATTATTTTTCAAACTGCTAGTAGAGTAGAAATTTTTACAGTAAGTAATATTGAAACAGATGATTCTCCTGATGCTAGAAGAGGCGAAGCAAAAGGTCTTGTATTAAATAAAATTAAGGATACTTGGGTGTCTTTGTCTTCGTTAGAACAAATTGATATTGATCATTTTGATCAAACTCTTGAGGTGTACAAAGGTGATGATGTTTATCATCGTTTATTACGTTTAGCATCTGGATTGGATTCTGTCGTTGTTGGAAAACAAGAGGTGTTTGATGAAATTGTTCAAACATTAGAAAATGCAAAAAATAATGGTACCTCAGGTAAAATTCTCAATAAATTATTTGAAAATGTTATTCGTTCATCTACAAAAATGAGGGATATTACTGGAATTTCTGACGATGTTGTTTCTCTGGGAGATATAGCAATAAAATTAGTAGACGAAAAAGCAGGATTAGATCCAAAAAAGAAAGTCCTGTTGATTGGAACTGGAGAATCTGCAGCTATGATTGCAAAAACTTTGAAGAAAAAAGAAATTCCATTTGATGTAACCAGTAGATCTCTTGAACGTGCAACCGGATTTACAACAATTCTTAGTGGAAATCCTGTTGACTTTGATGATGTTTTGGCAACTTTTAACAAATATGATATAATTTTAGTTGCAACCACTTCTGATT
>CALBNQ010000037.1 GCA_937896495.1 uncultured archaeon
GAATTGATTAATGCTATTTCTCAAGAAAAATTAGCCCTCTCTAAAATGAATAAAGAAGAACAAGTAAAATTAAAATCTCAAAATGATCTCATTAAGAAACTCAAAAAAGATGAAAAAGCATTTGATTTACTCAAAAAGAAACGTGAAAAAATCGACCTAAAAATAAAATCTAAAAATGTAAAACTAAAGGAAAAACAAACAAAATTAAAAAAACAGATCGATGAAAAAAATAAAAAACTAAAATCACTTGGCAAAACAACAAAAACTAAAACTGTGGTTGATAAAGTCTCTAAAACCAAACCCAAACTAAAAAAATCTAAAAAATAAAATGCATATTGAAACGTAATTTTTACAAATTTTTCTAAAATTTGTCTTAATAGATTATATTTAGTCCAAATTTATCCAAATTATAATATGGCTGCTACAAAAAAAGTTGATTTACTTGAAATTGTTCAAAAAATAGTTGACTCTGATCCAAAAATGAGATTTGGTGCAATTATTGATCCTAAAGGTAACATTAGAGAAGCAATAATGAAGGCAGGTAAAACTAATTTAAAATCTCAAAAACAAGAAGAACACTTTTGCAAACAAGTAGCACAAAGAAGAGCCATGAGAAAAGAGTTTGATAGATCTCTTGGTAAGGTACGATACGTACATGTTGAAAGAGAAAAAGTCTCTCAAATGGTTGTATACTCTAAAAGAAACATCATTTACTTTACAATGGAGCCTGAAATCCCTATAGCCAACAAAATTCGTTTAATTACAAAAATAAAGAAACTTACTGCAAATATTTAGAGTCCCTTTAGATACTTCTATTTTCTACATATCATAAGACATTGCAGAAATATCTTGGTGATTCAAAAATGTTTGAATATGACAAACATTTCCGTGAGTGTCAGTATCTTAACAAACCCTTCATTAAATCCAGAATAAATCCTCATCATGGAAATTTTTTTGTTCAAATTGATTTAATGACTTGTAATTATGACTTATCTGAATCTGAATTAGATGAAATGAATCAATTAATTTCAGATGAAATCCAATTTGTGGAATCTACTTCTCCAAATACGTTTAATGATTTTCATATTGATAAAGAGGTTGCCTGGTTTGACGGTATATCTTCTGAACATGTTCATAATTTTTGTGAATCTCTTTATGATTTGACTCAAAAATATCATAATTAAAATCTGATCAGATTTTTTATTATTTTATCAATTACTTGGAGTTCTTGCTTTCTTTCTTTAATGGTATTCTCATTCCATTTTTTTGCAAATTCTGAATTTTTATCAATTTTTTGTAATTCTTCAATGTATTTTACTAAATGTAATTTGTATTCTTGAAGTAAATCCAAATATTTGTTATGATTTTTCTCACTAGGTGTTGCCATTCCACTCCTCATTTGTAATATCTGGGAACATTTTTCTGATTCTTTTTTTATCTTCCTCCATTGCTTCGATTCTTTTATCTAAATGGTTTAACACTACATTTTCACTTTCCTGTGTTTTTTCATTTTTAATGTCAGTAATTGTCTTCTCCAGTGATCTATAATATCTTAAATGATTTTTTTTTGACACTTCAGACTTGTCTTCTTCTTTTACATCCATCAAATATCTACATTTTTTTGAAAATAAGTAGTTGACTCTGGTTTACACTAATATTGAATCCAAATTATTCCTAGTTATGAAAATTTTAATTGATGAAATGGATGATGGCTGGGATGAGAAACTAAAAGAATTGGGTTATGATGCATACAGTGTAAAAAAATTACGTGCTGATGGACATAAACTACGAACAGATTACTCTGTCATAAATTATGCCAAAGAAAATGATATGCTTCTAGTAACTCGTGATACTGAAAGTGGCCAGGCATGTGAAGAAAATGGTTTACCCTTTATTTTACTTGACAATAATGAAATTTTCAATATTGTTGTAAGTAAATTGAAAACGTCTAGTTGACGTTTTTTGAATCAAATTGTAAAATTCTTAAATTTGCTAAAATATCATTCAGAAAATTCTCTTCTGGTTGATGTGCAATTATTTCCATGATAATTTTCCAACAATCCTCTATTCGTCTATTAACTTGTGAAAACATTTTATCTTTTTTAAATGCTGGATAGTATGACAATAATTTCATTATTCCATCAGTTGATTGTACGATATGAATTTGATGTATAACTGAACGTGTTCTTTCATGATATGAAAACTTCTCCTCTTCACTAATCGTTTCAAAATCTGCAATTTCATTGAAAATCATCTCTATTTCTTTGTGTAAATTTTGTAATTGATTGTTTACTGATTCATTAAGATCAATTAACTCATATTCAATATGTGATCTACTGTGCACTTTTTTATCAACTTCTCCTGATTCTACTAGTGCACTAATTTCTCTATACACAATTTTTTCATTGCCCATTTTTTGAATTACTCTTTTGGCAAGATCATTTCCACGAATTCTACCATTCTCATTAAGTATTCTGATTATTTCTGTTCTGATTATCTCTGAATTTTTATCCATTTTTCTCCTCCCTTTGGTAATATTTTTTTAATACGTACTCTTCTCCTTTTTTATCAATTTCTTCAACTAATAATTCTAAAATGTCTATTCCTTTTTTGATTGCTACTTTGTCTAAATTTTTATTTTCTAATTTTTGTTTCAAAACTAATTTTTCGTTATTTAAAAATCTCAATAAATTCACCCCTTTTCCCATATTCAAATTTATAAAAAAATCCACATATTCTGAGGCTGATTGAATGCCCATTATTGCGATTCTCCACTAATTTTACAACTTCCATCTTTATTTCTTAATTTTTTTGCCATTACATATGGTGTAATTAACAATACGGGAATTGAAATTGCAATGAATAATGTCTGTAATTCTGTTAATGCAACAGATAAAGCAATACCACTTGCAGTTCCAATAAAAATCGATATGAATGATCCTGCACATGTTGGACATGCAATGAATAATCCTGTTGCAGCTCCGATACTGCTTGCTCCTCTACCTTTTTTAGAAATTGTATATGCGTTTACTGCAATTGATGCATTTAATCCTACTAGGTATGACACGATAATCTGTAATACTAAATTAATTGGAATAACTTGCAATCCTACATTGTCAGTCAAATATACAATTACTTTTGGCATGTATCCAATATCTCCACAACATGGTGCAATAAATCCCGATGGGATTGTAGCTCCATAATGATATGAGAAACTCACTTCTGGTTGATACACTAGTGTTCCAGAAACTAGCGAAAAAAATATTCCATATGTAATAAATACAGTTAGAAAAATTTTACGTGATTTTGAATTCCATGTAACTAAAGCAATGATTGTTGATAGATCTTTTCCATTCCCTTGAACTTTGCCTTTATGATACCTATACATTCCAAGTGAAATAATCCCAAATGACGCTATTACTGTAATGTAAAATCCATATGCAATTCTTCCAATTGTGTCAATTGCATCAGGTGTTAATAATTCTGGATCTTGATATCTTCCATAAAGCAAAAACAAAATTCCAATTGTTACAAATCCTAAAATAATTAATTTTTTTCCTTTTTTGATATTTTTTTCAGACTCATTATTCATGATTTATCTTCTCTTTGATCCCATTACATCTCATTTTAACTCAATCTAGGCACAAAAATATACACAATTGCAATTATCTCTAGTCGTCCAAAAATCATCAAAAATCCTAAAACTATTTTTGTTGCAGGATCTGTTTCAAAATCTATCACTCCTGCAGATAACCCTCCTGTGGTGATTATTCCTACTGACTCAAAAAATGCATCTTGAAATGACACATTTTCAATTTCTGCTAGATGTGCTCCTGTAATTCCTGCAATTATTGGAAACAATGCTAAAATAATTAATGTAGATGTGATTTCTTTTTTTGTTTGAGTGGATAATTTTTCTCTTTTAGTTTTTCTAAATATTGAAATTGCATTTTTCAAATGGAATAATCTGAATATTTTCAACCCTCCTGCAGTTGAAAACCCACACCCTCCAACAATCATCAAAACAATCAAAATTGTATGTGCCCCACCATTAAATCCTGCAAGACTTTGTTGTTGAAGTCCTGCAGTAGTACTAGCTGATACAGAATAAAATACGCTATCTAATGCATCCAGTCCACTAGTAGCTGCAAATAATATCGTTGCACCACCTAATATTCCAAAATATGTTAACACTTCTTTTCCTAATTTTGGTGACAAGAATTTTTTTCTTACAAACGCATAGTGAAACGTAAATGGTAGTGCACCTAATATCATGGCACCCATCAAGATTACATGTTCTTCCCACACTAATCCATCAAGTATTGTAGATGACGGTAAGAACCCTCCTGTTGATATGGTACTCATCGCTAATGAAAAATTATCTATAATATCTTCTTGTTCTCCGAAGAAATACAGCAACAATGCAACAATTACAATGTATATTGCAAAGATGATTGTAATTGTTGAAAAAAGTTCTTTCATGTGAAGGGTTCTTCCAGAAATAAAACCTCTCATTGATTGTAATTTTGATTCAGGATAAAATGCAGTAATTACTAGATAAATGAAACTCATTCCGCCTACCAATTGTGTATAACTACGAAAGAATGTGAAACTTTGAGGTAGATTTTCAGGCTCATCAAATAATGATATTCCTCCCGTAGTGAATCCTGCAGCACTTGAAAAGAATGCATTTCCAAACATTTCAACAGAACTCTCCCCACTTGGTAATACGTACATGTATGGTACAGTTCCAAATAATGTCAGTAAAAATAAACTAGAGAATACTAGAATTGATGCCTGTTGTAAATTGATACTTGATTTTTCACCATAAGAATTCAGGAAAAACCCTGTAACTAACAAAAGTACTGTGGTAAGATAAATCCCAGTTGCAGTAGTTACGTCTTCCAAAACTGTTGCAACAATGGCTGGAACCAATAGTAACACACCTGCAAATTGTAATACAAATCCCAAATTTCCCAAGACTGCTTTTACTGGTGTACTTAGAATTCTTGGTTGTGTTGTAGTTGCGTTTCTTATGATACTTGCAATAGCTGATTGGATAATCATCCCCATGATTTGATTTTTTCTTGAAATTACTGGTAATTTTCTAATGTTATTATCTCGCATTTTGTGTAATGCATCTTGCAATGTAGATTTTTCACTGATTGTAATTAATGGTGAACTCATCACATTTTTTAATTTTGTATCTTCTGCGTAAACTGATGCATCACTGACTTTACTTAGAATGTCTTCATCTGTAACAATTCCTACAGGATTTTTTTCATTATCTGTAACTATGATATCATCTGTTTCGTAGTGACGAAGCATTCTTGCAGCATCTCTAGTTGGAGTTTCTTGATTTAGAATTAGAACGTCTTTGTCCATGTATTGTGTAACTGATTTATTTAGCACATATGACACTGCACGTTCTGTATCGCTTGACAATAAGCTATCCATAGATGGGGATTTTAAATAATTTGGGGTTGTGTGTAATTATTGATCGTCTGATTGTTGATCGTTTTTGATTTTTGTGTAAATTGATCTCAAAATTTTGCTATCTTTATAAGCATAAATCATGAAGTTTATGCGAAGAACAGTGGATATTGCTCAAGCACAAGAACCTGATTATGAGTCTGTTACAATTGATTATGTGGGATTTGTTGACCCTTATGCTGTTGAGGGCATGGTTGTTCTAAAATCTGATAGTGGAAAAGAATTCCATATGCGGGCATTTTCTGGAGAAGTTGCAAAACATATCTCAAGTTTTGGTGAAACTGAAGGCGAATCTGCCCCATCAATTTACAAACTAGTTGAGGATATCTGTGAAGAAAGTGAATTGATTCTAGTCAAAGTGAAAATTTATGATAGTGGTGATGTGTTAAGAGCAAATTTGTACTTTACTGGAAAAAAAGACTTGGTTTTTAGAAATTATCGTGCATCTGATGCTATGGCTTTGGCTGCTTACTATAAAATCCCAATTTTAGTTCGAAAAACTCTGTTAAAAGAGAGTGTTGAAGCTTAATTGTTGATAAATTAGAATAGTTTTTTTCCCAGTATGTTTTTGGACTTTTATGAGTGAACAAGAACAATTAATGGATAATTTGTTGAATTTAGATCTTGAAATTATAGATACAATTCGTGAGCTACATAAAGAAAACTGGATCTCTGATTCTTTAAAACAACAAATCAGTGATTCTTTGAAAATTCGTGATGAGATGGTAGTTAAACTAATGTCTCTAAAGGGTAATGATCACCAATGTGATTGTGGACATGATCATGGTGATGGTCATGGTGCTGATAATTCTCAAAAATAAAACTAATTATCAAAAAAGTTTTCTGGAAACATTTTTTTGATTTTATCTAATTCTATCTTATAATTTTCAATTTTTATTTGAATTTCATTTTTATTTCCTGGTGTTCTTTTTGTATCTTCTAATTTTTTAATTTGATTTAAAATTGTTTTATACATTAATGAATACTCTGGAAATCTTTTAGGAAGTTCTCCCATTAGACATGTTAAATATTCGTTATATTAATATCAATTATGAAAATTATTTTTCTCTTACTTTTTTTACTTGTAATTGGTATGGGGACATCTTTTGCAGATTCAGTTACATCTGAGATTTCTTCTGAAAAAAAATTCCATGTTGTAAATGAACAAATAATGATTGTAGCTGACGTCTCAAATAGTCAAAACATTCAACAACCTTTTGCATACCTCACACAAGTAACAAATGATGAAAACATTGTAGTATCTTTATCTTGGTTGACTGGTTCTTTATCTCCAAACCAATCATTATCTCCTGCTCAATCATGGATGCCTACTAAATCTGGATTATACACTATTG
Organism: uncultured archaeon; assembly: GCA_937896495.1. GTDB lineage: Archaea > Thermoproteota > Nitrososphaeria > Nitrososphaerales > Nitrosopumilaceae > Nitrosopumilus. The sequence continues at coordinate 6,849 of CALBNQ010000037.1, forward strand.
AAATTTTTGTGTGGGAAAGTATCGATAATCCTGAGGCTCTGTCCCAATCATTATCCATGACTGTAAACGTCCATGAACAACAATCATGATATTATTCGATGCTTCATAATTCGGCAAACTCATCAACAATCAGTTATAGCTTAGTTTTTTTGATTAATCATCAGCATCTATCTTAACAAATTCTATGGTATATTATTATCGAAATTAAAATCAGAACCTTTTTGAAATGTGAATATAAAATTCCATTATGGCAAATTTTGAAAAACTCTATTCCAAAGTTGCATTACAAGTTATCAAACGATGTCATGGAGCAATCAAAATTACAAAACATGGAAAAATTCTTGAAGTTTATGATACTAGAAGACATATGTGGAGCAAGGGTTTGGCAGGATTGATAATCAAAGAAGAATGTAAGGAAGCAAATCTTCGAGATTGGGAGATTGCAAATGTTCGAAGTATTGTAATTAAAGAAATGCTTGAAAAATCAACCTAATATCCTATCTCTCTCATACCAAAACAAGGCTTGTTTCCTTTACTCCAACATTTACAAGAACAAGAAACTGCTTTTTTACTTTCTAAATCTTTGATGACTTTATGAAAAAACCCTTCTCTAACTTTTGATTCAATTATTATTGTTTCATATTTCTCAGGGTCTTGTTCTGAATTTACCATTGTTAATTTTGTAGAAATCCTACTAAAAAACTCACTCTATACTGATGTTTGATATTAACAGTGAAGAGAAATTTTTTTAACCCTACATTCCTGGAAAAACCAGTTTGATCAATCACTAAATACAGATTTTCTAATATCCTAATTTTCTAATCAAATGAGGTTCTTTGAGCATAATTGTATCATCTTTGATTGCTGATAGTTCTACCTTTCTTAGTTGATTATTTGTAATTACAATCAACACTTCGCAACGATTACACAAAATTGTTTTGCCACTTGATCTTTCTTCTCTTATTGTGTTTCTCTCAAATCTATCTTCTTTTTGGCATGTGGGGCAAAGTCTTGGTTCTTTTTCAGTTGTAACTATCTCTTTGATGAAAATCATTTTCCCCATACGTGATGAATCATTATTTGTTCAAAAAAGAGTTTGTATTGTTAATTGGTATCAGCATTCCATTTTGAATGTCAAACCGTTTTAATCATTCAAAATTAGAACGAATGGTATTCAGTATATTTCCAATCTAACCAATTAACATGAATGCATATTTTTTGTTAGACATATTCCTTTCTTTGTAATTTATTTTCAAAACTTTTAATTTCACAATATTTTAGATTATAAAAATTACATAAAACTATTAAAATATTTGAAATAATTTACACAAGATTTTATATACTTATTATTCTTATAGTAAATGATGTCGTTAGTTGTAAAATCTGGCGATTAGTACCGCGTAGCCCCGCAGAACAAAAAAGGCAATCATGTGCTAAGGCACTGACCACGAGAGGGAATCTCTCATAGTTCTGCAGTTTAGGGGGTTTACGCCTTTTTAATTTTCAAAAAAACTATGTTGCTTCAATAATTTACTACAAAAATTTATCACAATAATTTGATACTATATTTTCTAAGTAACTATCTCATCTAGTCTATCTTCTTCTTGTGCTCTTTTGATTTCCATTGCTATTCTTCTACCTACACCAAATGTTTGACCATACTGATATTTTGTATATGGACTAGTAGTGGCAACAATTGGATTCCCTGGAACTCGTAATGATACATCATACACAATTAATTCTAAATCTTTTGTAATCACACTTTGAAGTGAAAATGGTCCTATAATTCCAGGGGCATATTCTTTTTTGACTGCTGCAACAAATTTGTCTCCCATTTTAATCACTTTTTCAAGTAGAGATTCTCTAATACTTGCAGGAGTGTGTCCTACTTCGATGTTTTGTAAATCTATATCCATTTCTAATTGTTCACGTGCTGGTAAGGCATTGTAATCATGAATGTTTGTTTGCAGTCTTCTTTCAATTCCAATAAAATCCACTTGTTTTGATATTGGGGTGTGAAAGAAATTAAAATTCATGTATGTCCCAATTGCCAATTCTTCAATACTTGCTTTCTCTAAATCTTTTTTTGCAATTATCCCTTGCTTGATTTTTGTTTCTGATTTTTCTTTGTAATCTTTGTATGATGATACTGTGAAAAATGCCCTCTCAAGTGGTCTATTTTTTTCTTGAACTTTAACAATACATGGTTTGTTGATTCTTTTTGGATCTTTGAATAATTTTGGATATTTTATTTTGGCTTTTTCTAAAAGATAGTATTGACCTTTTTTTGCTGTTCGCTCTTCTGCTTGGAATAATTTTCTATTTCCAAAAATTGGTACTTTGAA
>CALBNQ010000038.1 GCA_937896495.1 uncultured archaeon
ATGCTTTTTTGATGAATAATTCTATGAAATCTTTTGCAATATTCTTACCAACAAAAAATCGTTTTGATGCTACACAACTTTGACCACAATTAATGAATCTCCCTTTTACTGCACCTTCAGCTGCTTTTTCAATTATTGCATCATCAAGTACTATGAAAGGATCACTTCCTCCTAATTCTAAAACACATTTTTTTAAATTCCTTGCAGCTCTTTCACCAACTTTAGCACCTGCATTTGTACTTCCAGTAAACGTTACTGCATTGACATCTGAATCAATTAAGCTATTTGCAGAATCAACACTACCTACTACTGTTTGAAAAATTCCATCAGGAATACCTGATTCAGTAAATGCTTTTTCAATTTCAATACCTGATTGCATTGTTACCCTGGATGGTTTCATTACAATTACATTTCCTGCCATCAGACATGGAGCTGCAAATCTCAAAGCTTGCCAATAAGGGAAATTCCATGGCATGATAGAACCAATTACACCTAATGGTTCAAAAGACAAAAAACTTTTTCTTGCATCCGTGTTTAATACTTCATCTGAAAGGAAACTATCTCCATGGTCAGCATAAAATTCTAATGCCCAAGCACATTTTTCAACTTCACCAATTGATTCTTTGAGTGGTTTACCCATTTCTAATGTAGCAACTTTGGCAAGTCTAACTTTATTTTTTTTAAGATATTCTACTAAATTGTAAATGTAACTTCTTCGTTTCTCATATTCTTTCTTCCATTCTGGATATGCTCTTTTAGCTTTCCCTACTAATTCAAATACTTGATTTTTATCCATTGTTGAAAATGTTGTGATCTCTTCACCTGTTGCAGGATTTACTGTACTTATTTGACCCAAGATTTTATTCACCGAATTCTGATATTTAACTTTGTGTAATGTTGTTATTCTTGATCAATATTATTTTATTCTTATTAGAAAATTTGCTGCATATCTTTTTTAATTTCATCAATTTTTTTTGTATATGCTTTTTTAGATTTATCATTCTTTTTTAAATTAAGTACATTACCGCATGATGGACATTTGAACATTCCTTCTAGTGAATCTTCAAATGTCACTCTTGGACAATCCTCATTTCCACAATGATAAAAGTCTCCTGCGTTTTCAAAATCTAATCTCTGTTGTAATCTTTCTGTAATTTTCTTTTTTTGATTCTCAATAAAATGTTCAACTTCTTCTCTTCTGGTTCTCCATCTATACACAAACCAACCTTTTCTTTCATCTTTTACTCTGATCCCAGTAATGAGAGATTTTCCAAATAAATCATACAACACTTTTCTTACCATGTTAATTCTTAGACCCGTAGAACTAGCAATCTCTTCATCTGTTGCATCTTCTGCTTTTAACAATGATCTTGCTACTTTGAGATATTCATCTCCCCCAATCATTGAGGCAATTCTTACAAAAGGATCTTCGTATTTGTCTACCAACTAAATTCACATTCAATTTTTCTATTATTAATCCCTTGTCTCGTCTACTTGCACATTTTTACCACTTTTTGTGGGTATGATCTTCCTTTTTGCATTTGAAAATGATTTTTCAAACTGTCTTCCTCTTTGAATTCGATCAAGAAGAATGCCCAAAGCACTAATTTCTGAATGTGGTTGATTCCCTACTCCAACATTATAATCTGCTAATTCATAAATTTCTCTTGGAACTTTTTCTGCTCCTACAACTATCAGTAAATTCTCTTCATTTCGAAGTTCTTCTTGTACATCGTTAATATTTTCTCCATACATTGAGAGATGAACAATTTTATAATTTTCTTCTTTTTTCTTTTTAACGATATATTTCCATTTGTCTATGAATTCTACTGTAAAATTACCTCCCCATGTTTTATTGATTTTATCTAATGTATCTTTGATTTCAGGATTGACCTCCGTCATGAAAATTTTTTGAGCTCCAAATGCTCTTGAAACTAATGCCACATGGGTTGTTACTCTATCGTCTCTTACTACACGTTGACCAATTCTAACTACTTCTATTACCAATTTTTTTCCACTCCAAAATCTTCTTTTTTAGTTTTATACGGATTTTTATTTTCAATAATGTTCTTAATCAATTCTTTAATTTTCTCAATATTATTTCCTGTTTTTGCAGAAACTGAAAGCCATTTTTTGTTTTCTATTAAAGCAAGAATGTCTACTTTTTCATTAATTTCTTTATCTTCTAACAAATCTGCTTTGTTTAATGCATAAATCATTCTGTCTTTTTCAACATCTAATTCACTTAATGTTCTCATACAACTAGCAAATTTCTTTTTTAATTCAAGAAATGAATCATTAATATCAATTACAACTATTATGATGTCTGCATACTTTAATTCCTCTAATGTTGATTTGAATGCATCTATCATATATGCAGGTAGTTTACTGATAAATCCAACTGTATCTGAAATTAAAAATGGTTCTCGGTTTATTGTAACTCTTCTTGTTGTTGTAGATAGAGTTGTAAACAATTCTTTACTTTGTGTTTTTGACTCTCCTGTCATTTTGTTAAACAGTGTTGTTTTTCCTGCAGATGTGTAACCTGCTAATGAAATTGTTTTAAATCCCATTCGCTTTCTACCTTGTCTGTGAAGCTCTCTTTGTTTTCCTGCTTTTTCAAGTTTTGATCTGACTGTTTTCATTCTATGTTTAATGTCATTGTAGTAAACATCAACCTCAAATTTTCCTATTCCCATAAATCCTGGTTGTTCTCCCATACTTGAAAGCCGAACTTTTTCTTTGGCTCTTGACATTTCATATCTTAATTGTGCTAATTTTACTTGTAATTTTGATTCAGCACTAGATGATCTACTCTCAAAAATTTCTAGAATTAATGCCTCTCTATCTAAAATTTCTCTATGTAAAACAGTTGCAAGATTGTAATTTTGACTTGGTTTTAAAATCTCGTCAAAAATAATTACATCTGGTCGAAGTTTCCCTGCTAATTCTTCTAATTCTTCTAAAACTCCACCACTAATCCCGTATTTTGGTTTTTTAAGAAATTTTTGTTTGATTATGTGTACCACTTGATATCCTGCAGCATCACATAATCCCTTGGCTTCATTAACTGCATCTTCTTTATCATATGTAATTAGAATTGCTGAATTCATTTTAGTTCTTTTTTTTGATTATGCTTGTCGTTAAAGATTCTACCTGTTTTATTG